>CAKQED010000017.1:0-38989 GCA_934229835.1 uncultured Oribacterium sp.
CGGCTATGTCCTTCCCGCTACCGGGCGGACTCCGGACTTACACCGGTTAGAAACGTGCGCCGCCAGGCGCACCTAAAGAAGAGGCTGTCGCAGAGCGACAGCCTCTTCTTTGTGATGGTTTATGAGATTCAGATCAGCTCCAGCAGCCAGTCGGCGATGGTTTCGATGAGGGCGATGCGGCAGCTCTGGAAGCCATGGTCACCCGGGAGGTAGACCTTCCGGTGGTTTGCGGCGGTGCCGAGCTTTTCGAGCTCGGTCCAGAGTGGCTCGATCATCTCCTGTACCGGCGCGACCTGATCGAGGATGCCGCCGATCATCAGGAGATTTCGATCCTTCATGTCCTGTACAGCCTGGGTGAAGTGAAACGCCTCCCAGTGCGCCTCGGCATCCCGGAAAACACGCTCCTGCTCTTCCTCTGTGTTGAGACGGAGAAGGCGGCCATCGGAGGATGCAATCATGTCCCGGAGGCTCTGCTCCTCGTGCTTCGTGAAGGCATAAGCGAGGTCATAGGGTGCCATCATGATGGTGCCGCGGATCCACGGAAGTGCACGCGTCGCCTGGAGAACGGTGTTGCCGCCCATGCTGTGTCCGCAGAAGAAGATCCGGTTCGGATCTGCACCATAGCGCTCTGCGCCCTCGCTCGCCGCATACTTCGCGAGCGTGATGGCATCCGTGACGCAGCCGGAGATCGCATAGCTGCCCTCGGAGTTCCAGGCTCCGCGGTGATTCATGCGCATCACGAGGAAGCCGGCACGGCAGAGTGCCTGGGCGAGGTCGTCGCTCGAGACGATGCCCGGAAAGCCATGCACAAGCAGCACGGTCGGCAGCGGACGTTCATAGATCTCACCGGGCACATAGATCTCGCCATACAGCTCGGCACCCTCTACGAAGATGTCCAGTGTGTCGACATAGGAAATTCGCTTCGCGGGATCGGCACTGTCGTCCGGATCCCGAAACAGATAGTCTCGATTCTGATACATGAGAAAATCCCTTTCTATACTTGCGCACGGGCCCGTACGGCTTCGGCGGCCGAGCTCTGTCTGCTGCCGAACTGTACAGATCCGTGCACGGATGTAGTCATTGGCCGGCATGCAGGCTTCGCGCTCTCCGGTACTGATCCGTGGGCTTTTCGTGCGCTGATGTAGTCATTGGCCTAAGATGAGGTAGCTTAATCCGCCTTTTCCGGGGCGCGCTTATACCAGTCCTTACCATAGAGGAAGCGGCTGACCATCATGGACGCAACGGTGTCACCGCAGGAGTTGACGAGGGTGCAGCCCGGGTCGAAGAGCTGGGTCATCATGATGAGGATCGGCAGGGCCGCACTCGGGAAGCCGAAGCTCGAGATCAGCATGGTTTCCATGGCGGCACCACCGCCCGGCACGGAAGACACGGCGATGGATGCGGCGACGGCGATCACCAGTGCATACGCATAGTCACCGAGGCCGTTCAGCGGATGATT
This sequence comes from uncultured Oribacterium sp., assembly GCA_934229835.1. Classification (GTDB taxonomy): domain Bacteria; phylum Bacillota; class Clostridia; order Lachnospirales; family Lachnospiraceae; genus Oribacterium. The sequence goes on from CAKQED010000017.1 coordinate 1,460, forward strand.
GAAGAGCGCGCAGCAGAGCACGATCTCATAGACCGTCGCGAGGCAGGCACCATCCATGTGCATCGTTGCGCCCATCGGACATACGACCGAGGAGACCTCCCGCGGCACGTTCATGTTGTCGCAGGCACGGAGCTGGAGCGGCAGCGCGGCGGCGGAAGAACGGGTACCGAGTGAGGTCAGGGCCGGTACGAAGATTTCCTTAAAGAAATGCTGTACGCCCCACCGTCCGGCAGCCACGAACGCATAGAGGCCGAGGAAGATGAAGAAGTACGCAAACATCGTCGGATAGTAGATGAGGAGTCCGCGACCATAGGAGGCAAGCAGCTCCGGGCCGTAGGTACCGGTCAGGTTTGCGAAATAGCAGGCGAGGCCGATCGGTGCGAACTTCATGAGGATGTTGACCATCTGGTAGAACACCGTGGACATGTTCGCGAGCCACTCAGAAACGGCACGGCCCTTCTCACCGAGGGTCGACACGGTCATGCCGAAGAACACGGTAAATACGATCAGCGGCAGGATGTGCGCACGGGTGATGACATCCGGGAAGTCACTGACGGTGAAGGTGTTGACGATCTGATCACCGATGGACTGCTCTGCGCTCTCGACGGCGGCACTGGTCGTCTCGATCGTGATGCTGGTGTCTGGCTTGAAGATCGCCGTCACGATGAACATGATGGTACCCGCGATCGCAGCGGTGATGATGAAGATCGCGATCGTCATGATCAGAAGCTTTCCGACACGGCGCGTATCCCCGATCGCGGCGATGGAGCTCGAAATCGAAAAGAAAATCAGCGGCACCAGAAGCACGAAGAGCATGTTCAGCCAGATCTGACCGATCGGATATAGAAACGCTGCCTTGTCGCCCAGCACGATGCCGAGAACCGCACCCACCAGCACACAGGCGATCAGAATCACCGGCTGCTTATAGGCTTCCCACTTACTCTGCTTTTCAGTACTCATAATTTTCCCCTTTCCACTTATGACCGAAAGATAGTAGATAGCTATCGTTATAGCACTTTAAAGTGATGAAGGCAAGGCGAAGACGAAAATGTATGATAATTATTGATCTCTAAAATTTAATATATGCCGCCGGGCATATTCCGTCGGAAGCTTATGAATATTGTATGAAACTCTCGTATTTTCAAAAAATCATATATCACGAAGCTCGATGAATGAGCAAATCCATCCTTCTTATATATTATTTTTCAAAAATCAGGCTACTTCATATATTATTTGCCCTGAAAAAGCTGTCTGGCATCAAAATCCATATATGAAATTTCATAAATCGGCCGAAATAATATATTCGGGTCAAAAAAGCGTTCTTGCACGCCTGAAGGGCGAAGTTTTCATCCTATGACCGACCTGTTCGCAGCGCGACGACGAGCAGCGCGGCGGTGAGGGCTTCGGCGGCGGTGAAGGCAAGCCAGATGCCGGTCATGCCGAAGAGCCACGCCATGAGGAGGGCACAGAGGATGATCGCCACGATACCGCGGACGATCGAGACGAGGAAGGACCACATCGCGGATTCCGTCGCGGAGAGGTAACCCGCGCCGACGATGTTCACGCCGGCGAAGAGGTAGCCGAGGAAGTAGAGCCGCATGCCCTGCACACCGAGCCGCGCCATGTCCGGGTTCTGCTCACTGTTGAAGATCTCCACGATCTGTACCGGAAAAAGATTAAACACGAGCAGGAACAGGAGTGCGAACACGAGTGACGAGATCAGCGCGAGCCGCAGCGTTTCGCTGACCTGCTTCGTCATCCGCCGGCCGTAGAAGTCACTGAAGAGCGGCTGTGCACCCTGCGCGATACCGCCGAAGACCGCCGTTTCCACGAGGGCAATGTTGCAGACCACACCGAAGGCGGCGACGCCGACCGTACCTGTCAGCGAGAGGATCAGGAAATTGAAGACCAGCATCGTCACGCCCGATGCGATGTCCCCGACGAACGCAGAGGTCCCGAGCTGCGAGGCCTGCAGAATCATGCGCCACGATGGCTTCCAGTTCTTCATCCGGATCGAACACTTCTTCGTAAACATATGCGTTCCGCAGACCGCGCAGCTCACGATCGGTGAGATACCGGTCGCGAGGGCGGCACCCGCGATGCCGAGCTTCATCGGGAACATGAAGATATAGTCGAAGATGATGTTGAAAACACCACTCAGGAACACCGCAACCATCGCGGTGCGCGGCGCACCGTCGTTTCGGGTGAAGGCGCTGACACAGCGGTTCAGCATAAAGAGCGGTGAAAACATCATGAAGATCCGGGTATACGGGATGCCCATTGCAGCGACCGCCGCATCCGCACCGAGGAGCTGCAGGATCTGCGGTACACAGAAAAGTCCGAGCAGCATGAACGGAATACTGCAGATCAGTGACCATACGATCGCGTTCGTAAAGTAGCGGTCTGCCTCGTCCTCGTTGCGCGCCCGGCAGATCGTGAAGCGCGTCGCCGAGCCCACCGAAAACATATCGCCGAAGGCGAAGATCAGATTATAGAGCGGGAGCACCAGGTTCAGCGCCGCCATACCGGTCGCGCCACCCGCGATGGAGATGAAGAAGGTATCCACCAGGATGTAGGCGGACATGCCAATCTGCCCGATGATATTCGTCGCGACGTATTCTGTAAAAAGCGCCGCGACACTCTGCGTCCGCGCGTTGTTCTGATTCATAAAAACCTCACTATTCATTACAATGTTGTGGCAGGAACCCGGCGAGCTGGCAATCAAAGCACAGTACTCCGAGACCGGTGACCTCTAAGCCGGGACCCCATCTAAATCATCATCTTTCAGCGATGTACTCCGCGGTCGTCATGAGCTCGACGTGCAGTGGGCTCAGGCCCTGCAGGATCGTCTGTACCGCGCGCTCGCTGTCGGCATCCACCCCGGCACAGGCGTCGGTGAGATACACGAAGCGGTAGCCGGCATCCGTACCTTCGAAGAAGGTCGAGAGGACGCAGCACTCCGCCACGACACCCGTGAGGATGACGCGTCCGCCGTGCACCATGCTGCGGTCCGCGGCGACGCGCACGTACTCATTCGAGAAGCAGCTGTAGGTGCACTTGTCGATGTACGGGAACTCCTCCACGTAGCGAGCGATCGCCGGGATGAACTCGTTCATGACCGGATTCTCATTGATGGCACGGTTTTCGCGATTGTAATCGGCCCAGACGCCCTGCGCATCCTCGTCTGCCGCCGCGATGTAGCGGGTCAGCAGGACGCTCGGCGCGCCAATGTCTACACTCGTGTTCGCAACCGACGCTTCCCCGGCTGCGCCACGCTGCGAAGCCACTGCCGCCGTGGCCGAAGAGGCGTCCCGCGAAGGGATGACGGTGGTGGCAGAAGCATTGGCCGGAGAAGCGTCGCGAAGCGCCAGCACATGGTCGAGGAGCGTCTCGATCTGCTGCGCGGCCTCGTTCACGTGCGTGCAGGCCCAGGGATTCCCCGGCTGGTAGACCTTCTGCATGTCGATCACCAGAATCGTGTCTTCTTTTCTCATGTCTTTCTCCCCTATCTTATTATCGATTTCAATGCTATAATGTTCTGTAACTATAGCATATTTTTGCGTTGAGCTATAGACCTGTATGTAAAGGGGAGAATCATGGGAAAGCTTTTTAAAACAAACTTCACCACACCTGTCATCGTTCTGATCCCGGCCTGTATCGGTATCAACTACCTCGGTAAGCTGTTCGCAGCGGTACTGAAGCTGCCACTCTGGCTCGACTGTATCGGCACCTGTATCGGTGCGATCCTGGGCGGTCCGGTCATCGGTGGTATCTGCGGCGCAGCCAACAACCTGATCTATGGCTTCACCACCGGCGACAACATTACACTCGTGTATGCACTGACGTCCTTCTTTATCGGTATCGCGGTCGGCGTGATGGCACGTCTCGGCTACATGAAGACGCTTCCGAAGGCGATGCTCACCGCATGTGCCGGCGGATTCGCGGCGGTTCTGGTTTCCACACCGCTGAACATCATCTTCTGGGGCGGTACCACGGGCAATGTCTGGGGCGACGCTGTATTCGCAGCGACACAGGCAGCGAAGATGCCGGTGCTCCTCGGTTCCCTCCTCGACGAGATCGTGGTCGATGTACCGGATAAGATCATCACCCTCGCGATCGTCTATTTCATCATCAAGGGCCTGCCAAAGAAGCTTACGGCGCTCTATGATTCCGGCAGCGATATCCAGTCGCTCGACTGATGTTCGCTGAATCCCGGAGGGGCAGCAACAGAAGCTCAGTACTCCGAGACCGGTAAACTCTAAGCCGGGGTTCCTAAGCAGCTTGTGTCTCGACGGATGGATAAACATTTGCTACAATAAAAATTGAACATTGAAACATGGGCGGTCATCGGATTTGGGTGGCCGCCTTTCTTTTAAGGATCCTGTCTGCTCCGGCCCAGGCCTCCATCGGGATGCCCGCCCGTCCGGGACCGAAAAGCCACCGCGGCAGAATCGATGAGGTGAACATCATGAAATCCATCTCTCTTTACACGAACAACGGCTCCTGGCTGACGAAGCTTCATCCGTTCTCGAAGATTTTCTATCTCGTCGCGGCGATCGCGGTGCCGCTGATTTCCGGACATCTCACGGTCTTTCTCGGCGTGATCCTTTTAAGCATCCTGCTTCTGAAGAGTGCGGGGCTTGTGCACAGGGCCTTCCCGCTGCTGGCCTTCTCCTTCACGATCATCCTGACCGTCGTGATCATCCAGGGCATCTTCAACCAAAAGAACATGACCGTCCTCTTCTCCCTGGGCCCAGTTCACTTTTATAAGGAAGGACTTCTCTACGCTGCGCACATCGGCCTCAATATCCTGAACATGCTGCTCAGCTTCGCGATCCTCGTGCTGACCACGAGTCCGTCGGAGCTGGTCGAGGAGCTCGAGAAGAAGGGCTTTAGTCCGAAGTTCGGCTACATCATCAATTCCGTGTTCCAGATCATCCCGCAGATGACCGGCACGATGAATACGATCTCCGACGCCCAGCGAAGTCGTGGCATGGAGACGGAGGGCAGTCTTCTCACCCGTGCGAAGGCGTTTCTGCCGCTCATCTCTCCGGTCGTTATGTCCGCACTGACCTCGACTCGTGAGCGGGCCATCGCCCTCGAGGTGCGTGGCTTCGGCGGTTCCGCGAAGAAGACCTATCTCTACAGCCACCCGTACTCGAAGGCGGACCAGGTACTGAAGGCGCTCAGCATCCTCGCCGTGGTGGTGACCCTCGTGCTGCGCGTCACCCACGTACTGTGACGGCCGACGGCATTGGCCCAGGCAGTTGCCGCAGGGAGCAGACCATCATGGGGTTATAAAGCGGGCCCGCCGCGTATGGTGAGCATCGCGTAATTTCGAAATCGGAGGAAATCATGTCTCTCATCGAAGTGAAGGATCTTAAATATCGTTACCCGGGAACGACGGAGCTCGCACTCGACGGCGTCAGCTTCACGGTCGAAAAGGGCGAGTTCATCGGCATCGCCGGTGAGAACGGCGCGGGCAAGAGCTCGCTCAGCCAGGCGCTGCTCGGTCTCATCCCTCAGTTTTACAAGGGCGCGTACGGCGGCTCCGTCACGGTCTGTGGCATGGATGCGCGGAACACGCCGGTGTCCGAGCTCTGCCGCCACGTCGGGCTCGTCTTCCAGAATCCGTTCAATCAGCTGAGCGGCGCGAAGGACACGGTCTACGACGAGGTCGGCTACGGTCTTCAGAACCTCGGCTTCCCGCCGGAGGAGATCCGCACCCGCGTCGAGTCCGTACTCCGCTGCTTCGGCATCTGGGAGTACCGCGACCGGAACCCGTTCGACCTGTCCGGCGGTCAGCTACAGCGCGTGGCCATCTGCTCCGTGCTTGCGATGAAGCCGGACGTCCTCATCCTCGATGAGCCGACCTCCCAGCTCGACCCGGAGGGCTCCGAGGAGGTCTTTCATACCGTGGACGAGCTCACGAAGATGGGGATCACGATCATCATGATCGAGCAGAAGATCGAGAAGCTCGCCGGCTACTGTGACCGCGTGCTCCTCATGCACCAGGGCCATGTCGTCGACTACGACACGCCGCGGAAGATCTTCTCCCGCGAGGATCTCTATGATCTCGGCGTGAATCCGCCGGCCTATACCCGCTTCGCCCGTGCCAATGCACTCGTCTTCGAGGATGGCACCCTCCCGGTGACGCATGCGGAAACGCTGGAACGCGTGAAGGCGTCCGGCGCGGACCGTGCGACGCTCATCGCGTCGCTCCGGACGATGACCGCCGGGGTACAGATAGAGAATCAGGGACACAGCGCTGAACCGCACTCGGACACCAGCCGACAGACGGCGGACGCTGATACAGATGCAGGTACTGCCGATGCTTCTGCTTTCACGAGCAGAGACCACACTTCGGAAGCGTCCGGCGCAGCGGAGGCCACCTTCCAGGTGAAGGATCTGCGCTTCTCCTATGTGAAGGGCCGGGAGGTGCTGCATGGACTGAACCTCGCACTCGACCACCGGCCGACGGCAATCATCGGACAGAACGGTGCCGGCAAGACGACCCTCGTGCGTGTGCTGAAGGGCCTGCTGAAACCGGACAGCGGCGAGATCCGCTACCAGGGCGAGAACCTCGAGACGAAGACCGTCGCGGAGCTCGCGTCCCGCGTGGGCTACGTCTTCCAGAATCCGGACGACCAGATCTTCAAGTATAAGGTGCTCGAGGAGGTCATGTTCGGGCCGCTGAACATCGGCATGTCCCCGCAGGAGGCGGAGGCCAGCGCCCACGAAGCACTGCGCATGGTCGTCCTCGATGAGAAGGCCGGCGAGAACCCGTATGATCTCGAGCTTTCGGACCGGAAGATGGTCGCCATCGCTTCCGTGCTCGCGATGAACACGGACGTCATCATCCTCGATGAGCCGACCATCGCCCAGAGCTGGAACGGCCGTGAGAAGATCCGCGAGATCATGCAGGCGAAGGCCGCAGAGGGAAAGCTCGTCATCGCGATCCTCCACGACATGGACTTCGTCGCGAACTCCTTCGCCCGCGTCATCGCGATGGCGCACGGCGAGATCCTCGCCGACGGCGCACCGGCCGAGGTCTTCCGGAACCACCCGGTCCTCGAAAAGGCCGCCCTCGCTGCCCCGCCGCTCTACGAGCTGCTGGAAGAGCTGGAAGCGATGCAGGCATGGTAAGCGCTTTAAATTAAAAATATGCCTATGACGATAAAATCAACGAAAGAAGCCCAGGTGCACATGCACCTGGGCTTCTGCTGTCCTGTCTTTATCTGTGAAGCATCTTCTGCAGTGTGTGCACGAGATCTTCGACGATGATCGGTTTCGAGAGGAAGCCGTTCATGCCGGCGGCGAGGGCGTCGCGGCGGTCGTCGTCGAAGGCGTTTGCGGTCATCGCGAGAATCAGGATGTTCGCGCGGAGCGGGTCACCGAGCGCGCGGATCTGGCGGGTCGCCTCGTAGCCGTTCATCACCGGCATCTGTACATCCATGAGGACGAGGTCGTAGGTCGACGGCGCGGCGGTCGCAATCTTCTCGACGCTGATCGCACCGTTTTCCGCGGTATCCACCGTGAAGCCGTACTCGCGGAGGATCTCCACTGCGATCTCGCGGTTCAGCTCGTTATCCTCGACGAGGAGGATGTGCTTGCCACGGAAGTCCTCGCTCGCCGCCGGAAGAAGCGAATCACTCTCCGGCTGCTGCGGCTTCGCCGCCCCGATGCGCATCGGGAGAACGAGGATAAACTCCGTTCCCTTTTCCTTCTCTGTCTTCACCTCGATGCTGCCACCCATCATCTCGACGATGTTCTTCGTGATGGCCATGCCGAGGCCGGTACCCTGGATCTTCGACACGGTCGAGGTCCGCTCACGCTCGAACGGCTCGAATATCTTCGCTGCGAACTCCGGACTCATGCCGATGCCGGTGTCCTTCACGCGGATCTCATAGTTCGCCGTCTCCACACGTGTGCCCGGCAGCTGACGGAGACGGACCGACACCGTACCGCCCGCCGGCGTAAACTTGATGGCGTTCGAGAGAAGATTCAGCATCACCTGGTTGAGGCGCGTCTTATCGCAGTAGACGTCCTCATCCGTCACATCCATCGCGTCCATGTAGAGCTCGAGCTGCTTCGCGTGGATCTGTCCGCTGATGATCGTCTTCAGATCATGCAGCACCTCCGAGAGATTCGTCTCGCTCTCCTCGAGGTGGATGCGTCCGCTCTCGATGCGGCTCATGTCGAGCACGTCGTTGATGAGCGACAGAAGGTGGTTACTGGAGGCGAGAATCTTCGTAAGATAATCCCGCACCTTGTCCTTCTGGTCAATGTTGCTGACCGCGAGGGTCGTGAATCCGATGATGGCGTTCATCGGCGTCCGGATGTCATGGGACATGTTCGACAGGAAGGTACTCTTCGCCCGGTTTGCGGTCTCGGCCGCATGTACTGCCGCCGACAGCGCCTCGTTCGCCTTCCTATCCTCGGTGCGGTCGGACAGGACGAAGATGTACTTCTCCCGGTTCCCTACCACACTGCCCATGGCGATGACATGGAACCAGCGCCTCTCCTTCGTTTTCTGGTGGATGTACTCGAAGTCCCACTCGCGCTGCTCGTCCCGCTGAAGTCCCGTGAGACGCGCGACCTTCTGGTCCAGCAGATCCTGTGGGTGGAGTCGATCCAGCACATGCACATCCTTCCGGACCTCCTCGATGGAAAGTCCCAGGAGACGCTCGATGTTCGGGCTGATATAATCCGTCTTCGCTCGCGCGACATCCATCATCAGGAAGACATCATCGATGTTCCGGGAAACCTTCGAGAACAGCTCATCCTTATACTGGATTTCGGTATCCTTCCGCCGGAGCTTCGTCCGGCTCGCCCGAAGGATCAGCGTGATCAGTGTGATCATCACCAGCAGGAGAAGCCCACCGACCACGAGGATCGTACTGTACTGCATCCGGTCCATGCTGGCGTTCACAACATCGGCCGGCACGAGGCCGACCAGCATCCAGTCCTGAATCCCGGTCGCTTCATAGACCATGTAATACGCTTTTCCGTCCATCGTGACACGCATCGCACTGTTCCGGCCGTTCTGAAGATCCTGTGCCAGTGCGTCGAGCTCGCGCGTCGATAAATCTGCATGCGTCCTAAGGATCGCGAGCAGATTGTACACGGTTTCCGGCGCATGCACGGAATGGCGGATCACGACGACGCCGTTCGGCTGAATGACATAGCTCGCAGCCTGGCCACTGAAGGCATTCGTATCAAACAGCTTTTCGATGTCTGCATTATCATAGGCAACGGCGATGGCATCGTAATCGAAACCCTGGTACGTGCCGTGGCCCTGTGGACTCGCAAAGACGAGCATCTCCGCTCTGCCCGGCAAGACAGCGTTCATGATGAAGTCATTTCCGGCCTCGATTTCCGGGCCCGGATCGCCCTGCAGCCCGAGATAACCCTGCGATCCATCGAGGGTCATGTAATTTCCGTCCACCGTGAGGAAGCCGAAGCTGGTGAAGCCGGCCTCCTCTTTCGCCTTTCCGAGATAGCTCCGGACCTTGCCCTCATCCTGCACCGTCCGGAGATAGACTGACCACATATGAAGGTAGGTCATGTTCTGATCGACGAGTGTGTTCAGTGCCTGATTCGTCTGATGATAGATCTCGCCGAGGTGCGACACACTCTCCTCATACACCGTCTCCGACACGAAGCTGTAGTAGCGGAGGCTTCCGCCCGCCATACACCCAAGGAGGAGGAGGAGGAGGAGGAACGAAAACACGTTTCGGACGCTTCGCTTTCCTTTACTGTTTCTTTTGGATTTTTCTATTTCCATATCTTCTTTCACTGATTTCATTTCAGAGTGATGTACTGCTCCGGCTCGGCCAGCACATCGCCGCCCTGCTTCACAAACGCGGTCCAGTCCTGACGTACCGTCGTCTCTTCGTCCTCAAAGCCCGCTGCGAGGTCCGAAGGGAGGGCCTCCATGTGCTGCGGCAGTGCGAGGCAACTCACGCGGAACGTATCTGTATCGCTGATCGACATGCCGCCCTTCGTGAGTTCACTCAGGGTATACCTGCTGTCACTCTCCGTCACCTTGATGGCGATGCCGCTCACCACCGGAAGCGAGCCCCGGTTAAATGGCGTCATGCCGCCCTCATAGCCTTCGACGAAGGCCTGCACGAGCGCCTTCAGCTCAGCGCCTGTCATCTCGCGCTGATATGCACAGAGGCCGTTCGGCATCACCATATTGGCCACATCCTCCTCTGTATACTCCGCCTGCAGCACCGTACCGGTGAAGCTGTTCGCCGTCGCGATCAGCACATCACTGCCATAGCAATCGCGGAGGGAGTGTGCCATCGCAGAGAAGGAAGCATTGCCCCCATCCGTATGGAAGAAGTTCGAGTAGGCCTTTTCGGATGTAAGGACAATGTCTCCCGTCGTACTCTTCAGCGCGCGGAGCTGGGCATCGAAGGCACGATACGCCGACGACGCATCATACTCGCCGCGGATCATCTTCTGCACCACGTCCTGCGAGATCGCGAAGAAGTCGTTCGACGCGATACGGATGTACATGTGATTCTCTTCCACCACCGGGCGCACATCCTGCAGGGCCTCTGTGAGACGAAGCGGCACCTCCTGGCTGTAGCTCAGGGTATCCTGCTGATTGCAGACGATGTTCTGTGCCTCTGCGGACAGCATGACGTTCAGCACCTGGGTGGCCTTTTCGCGGCGGGTCTCATCCTGCTCGAGCGCCTTATTCAGTGCGACATTAAAGTACGGGGTCGTCATCATCCACTGCTCCCCGTTCTGATTAAAAAACGGAAGGAAGATGGTATCCATCCCCTGGTCACGGTACATCTGAACTCCCTGGGAGCTTCCGAAGTACATCGCGAGCTGCTCACTCGTAAACATCTCTGCGATATCATCGTAGATCAGCTTGGTGTCGCTCGCACGAAGCCCGGTATCCTCGATGAACTGTGCCAGGGTCTCGAAGGCCTGTGGCCAGACGACCTCATCGAGCCCGACGTGTTCTGCATTTACCGGATCCGAATACTCGGTACGCCACTTCCGGCCTTCCGAGGATGCCAGCAGCGAAGCCGACAGTCCCTGCAGGGTCTCCATGCACTCATAATCATGGGAATAATCGGCAGTGAAGCCGCGGATGCCCTGGGCCTCGAAGGCCTGGCAGGCGGACACGAAGCTCGCGTAATCCGTCGGCAGCGGGATGCCATACTTCTCGAAGAGGCCGCGGTTCACCACGAAGCCGTGGGCATCCGCTGCCATCGGAAGCCAGTTGACACTGCCGTCCTGGTTTGTGAAGCTCGCGAGATAGGCGTTGTACACCGCGCCGCCGACATTGGTCTGCGACAGGTCCATGAGGCTGTCCTTCAGCGGCTGCGCGTCTGCGAGGGAGAAGCGGCAGCAGGTGATGATGTCCGGAAGTCCGCCGTTTTCGTTTAAGAATGTATAATAATCGAGATTGTTGTTTCCGACGATGAACTCGATGTTCGTATCCGGAAGCTGTGACTGCACATACGGCGCATACTCGTCGAGCAGGTTCTTCGTCCAGAGATACACGCGGATCGTGTTCGCGTCCTCCTTTGCCTGCTGCTTCGCCGTATCCGGCTTCCCGCAGCCGGTCATAAGAAACGCGCTGAGCGCGAAAAGAAGAAGCGTGATCCCCATCCGCTTCCATGGCTTCTTTATCATATGATTTCCCCCATAAAATATCCGCAAAAAAGGCGAAAAAAAGAACCCGTATCTGGAATTCACCAGGTGTGATGACCAGCAAATTCCAAAATACAGGTTTTTACTACAGATAGTTTAAGGCCTGTTGATTAATAAATCAATAGAGCACAATGTATTTATCAACAAAAATTTTAAGATTAACATAAGAGTTTCTGCTAAAGGGAACCGGAGGCGCGGCAATATGTGCGATCGAAATACGGTATCATGAAAACATGATCGTGATGTCGCACTTTTCCTGGATGCCCATGCGCTCGATGTAGATGTCCGTTTTCGGGATCCACTTGTCAATGTAATCGTCGAGCTCGGCGGTTCCCTCGCGGTCGATGACGTTCTCGATCTGCTGCGGGTACTTGATGTCCATGAAGATGCGAAGATCATATGGATCGCCGAAGTACGGGTTCATGCAGTAGGTGCCCTCGATGATGTTCAGGCGCTTTACCGGAACCTCCCGGGCAAATTCGGCGTCGAAGTCCATCGTGTGGTAGTTGAACGGACGATAGTACACGGTTTCCTTCCGGAGCACAGGCTCCAGCACCTCTGCCTTAAAACGCTCGTAGTCGACATTGCCCCCGACCTCCCGGAGACGCTCCGGTGTGCGCTGGTGCGCCTGGAGGTAGTAGTCGTCGAGATGGAACAGATTTCCACCGAACTTCTGGTGCAGATACTTCGAGATGGTGGTCTTTCCGGCACCTGTACGGCCCTCGATTGCGATCAGTAACGTATCATCCTCGGTACGTATCAGCTCTTCTATTGCGAGGACCACCGGCATGAAACGCTCGCGATCCCGCTGTTGCTGCTCATATGAACTTGCCATAATTTTCCTTCTGGAACTCCCACCCGTGCCGGACAAAACCCTCCCGGGCCCTGCGCTTTCCACTGTCTTCGCAGGCGAATGTCTACATGAGTGAGCTCCCCGTCGCCACAAGTGCACCGGTCGTGGCCCAGGTACAGACCACTCCTGTGCGTTTTACGCAGATTTTACTCTGCAGAATCTTTTAGATTGTAGGCGCTTCCGAAATTTATGTCAAGTTTAACAGCCTGTTCGCCATTTTATCCGTTTCTAAGCGTTTCTAAGTTTCCACGACTTCAGATGAGAATAGTTCAGGATACTATCGCCGGATAAACCTTGATATTTTGATATCCTGCGGTGTTGTATCTTTCTATTGCATCGTTGGTAATTTTGAGAAGTTCCTTATGCACCGACCAGATCTTCTCCATATCATTTTCCAGATTCCAGAAGAGCTTATATGCTCCCCTGTAATTCTCTGATTTATCTCTTAACTGCATCTTTTCACAAACTGTAGAACATCTACAGTCGTCAATAAAAAATGTATCCTCCGGATATATACAGTGCCCGCCGTTTTTCCTAAGGTACAGTTTGCAAAATTTCTCAAAGGTTTTTGAAAAGGCCTGATCTTCTTCTGTTTCAATCAATGATGATTCCTTATAAGGAAGTATCCCGGAAATCAATTCATAATCCTGGTCGCTTTTAAACGCCTCGATATTCTTATCTCGACCAAAAGCGGTTATGAAATAATATTCAGCGCATAAAATATTCCAGACAATTAAACGATAGTCATGTTGTCTGGATAATCTTCTCAGTGCAATATAAATATCACGGATGGATTTGTTTGCCGGTACGGTATCCAGAATCACTACCACGGTTTCATGTTGATTAAGCAGTTCCTCTGCACGCTTTACCCGATTACCATTACCATCAGAATATTCTATACTGTCTTTCACGCTGTCCGGTAAAGAATATCGAAAAAGCTTCGATAAGGAATCTTCCAGCTTATCTTCAAACAGATAAATCACAGGGATACCTCCAGTTTATTCTTTTGAAGGGTCACAAAGCAGGTATCATCGAAATCGCAGAAGTTTCTTTCCGTCTTATAATCTACGAGTGTAATACAGTCACTATGTTTTAATGCTTCTAATTTTCCTGCCTCATGATCATATAAATCAAAGCGATCTAAAATTAAGAGCTGTGGCTTGCCGGCAATGATCTTTTCGAGGTCCAGCCCCATCAGCATATCATGGTATGTAATCGCGATTTTGTCCTTTTCCCCAATGGATTTCACCATTTTCACAAGCAGGGTTTTTCCTGTAGCGGAATCCGGATGAAAATTATACAGCCCTGGTTCCAAGTCGATATTCACTTTACGATTCATCGCCACAAACTCAATCATAGTACATCCTCGTTAAAACGGTCCAATGTAAACAGCTTCCCTGCGTATTCAATCGGAGTTTTTCGTGTATGCCTGTCTACGACGGTTACGCCAAAATCATGAAGCAGTACCTTCCCGTCTTCGCAGTAATTAAAAATCGCATCCCGCGCATTTAAACCGCATTCCTGTAAATCAATCATCTGCTCCGGCATAAGTGCCACACAGATCGCAGCCTTGCAGCCGGTACTTAATTCTGAAAGATACAAACGCACACCGAAGCGGTCTTCAAACGTAGATTCATCGATCATATTTCCAGCATCCACTGCCTTAATGATATTTTTCACAACATCGTTCACCACGATTTCGAGCTTCGAGAACGCCGCATCGATATCCACGATGTCCGCCTGACAATTCTCCGCATCAAATACTTGTAGCATACAAACCTCTTTTAATCACTAATTTCAAATGGATCATTTCTTCTATATTATCATATTTTTCAAAATGATCGCGGATCATTTCGCTTTACCGCTCGCACATACGAGCGGACAGCTTCTGCGTACGTCCGGTATTCTGAAATTTGCTTTACAGCCCGAGCATGCGGGCGGCTTCTGCGCGGAGGGTGCTGCGCTGGTCGCGGAGGAGCAGGAACTGGTTGTACTGGTAGTACGCGTCGTTGCCGCACTCCTTGATGAAGCGGAGGCAGGCGCTGCTGGCGTTCAGGTTCGAGAGGAAGATGACGATTTCCTGACCGTCGGAAAAGGCGTCGTGCAGAAAACTGAAGGCGTTCGTGAGCTCGGTGCCGGTCTTCTCGATCGCGGCCTTGCGGGCGCTCTCCCGCTTCGTAAACCACTGCTTCGCGAGGGCGTACAGCGCGTCGTCTGTGGTGGCCGTTCCGTCGCCACGGGCAATGCTGAGATCATGCATGAGCTCCTCGAGTGCGAGGATGACCTTCCGCTCGATGCGCTCCGCGCGGTGGCTGAGCAGGCGCGCCTTCTGCCGGCGCTGGAGCTCGGCGACCATCGCGTCGTGGTCCGCCGCGAGCTGCGCCTGGAGGTCGCCTGATGTGGCGTCGCGAAGCTTCTTCATCTCGGTGAAGACGGCGCGCTGGATGTCCACCTGCTCGTCGTAAGCGCGGAAGCCCTGGCCGAGGGCGTCAGTGAGGAGGCCGATCAGGGAAAGCTTCTCGTCGAACGGGGCGCTGACGAGGGCGCGGATGTCGGTCGGGCGCTGGCCGGCGAGGATCTCCGGCACATGGTAGCTCGTGCGGTACTTCTGGTAGAGGTCGTAGTAGGTCGCGAAGTCGCGCGCCACCTCCGGGTCCTCGAGGTACTGGAGGACGAGCTCGCGTGTGATCGGGAGGCCCATCTCCTCGTAGACCGTCATAATGCGGCTCAGGTCCTCCCAGCCACGGGCGGTGACGAACTGCTGGCCCGCGAGGTCGGCCTTCACGATGTAGAAGTTCTCCTTCTTGATGTCGAGGTAGGCGAGGATCGCGCCATGGACGCCCATCTGGTAGGCGTAGCGCTTCCAGGCCTCGACATCCGCAGTGATATCGAGTCGCTTCACACGGTCAAGGGTTACGATGTCGAAGTCGCGCACCGAGCGGTTGTACTCCGGCGGGTTGCCGGCGGTGACGATCACGAAGCCGTCCGGGACCTTGTGGGTACCGAAAGTCTTGTACTGGAGGAACTGGAGCATCATCGGGGCGAGGGTCTCGGACACGCAGTTGATCTCGTCGAGGAAGAGGATGCCCTCGTGGATGCCGGAGCGCTCGATCTGCTCATAGACTGCGGCGATGATCTCGGACATGGTGTATTCGGTGACGGAATACTCTTCACCGCCGAAATCGCGCTTCGAGATGAACGGGAGGCCGATGGCCGACTGGCGCGTGTGGTGCGTGATGGTGTACGACACGAGGTTGATGCCGAGCTCCGACGCGATCTGCTCCATGATGGCGGTTTTGCCGATGCCCGGCGGGCCCATGAGGAGCATCGGGCGCTGCTTCTCGACCGGGATCCGGTAGGCGCCGGTCTCGTCCTTCATGAGATAGGCGCGGACCGTGTTGATGATTTCCTGTTTTGCTTCGATGATGTTCATTGCTATGCCTTTCGTGTGTCTTTCAGGTAGAGTTTGAGGGCCCAGTCCGGGGCGGCCTGGTCGTCGATGTCGGCCCAGGGGTCGAAGACGAAGGCGGTCTGGTAATCCGTCGGCTTCGTCGGGTACGGGCCGTGGCCGTCAGTGAAATACATGAGTCCGCGGAGCTCCGGCAGTGCGCCCTGGGCGCGCAGCTCTTCCACGTACTGGAAGACGGGTCTGAAGTCGGTGCCGTAGCCGCCCTTCATCTCGAAATGCGCGGCGTAGTCCTCGATCTCCTCCGGCTTCGTCAGCACGATGTCCTCCTGGACGCGGTCGTCGCAGAGGATGAGGTGCACGCGGATCCGCTGGAAGAAGTTGCTCCGCCGGCGGAGGATCGCGGCGGTTTCGTCGAGGAAGCGCTGGACCTGACCCTGTTCGGTCGAGGCAGAGGTGTCGATGGCGATGACGAGGTCCGAGATACGGCGCTCCTCGCGGAATTCGTTCTCCTCGATGAGCGGCATGTTGCCGTAGACCTCCATGCCGTAATTGTAATAGCCGTAGTCGAAGCTGTCCGGGTCGACGTGCGTGACCTCGCGGAGCACGGTCAGCTTCTCGAGAAAGTCGCGGAAGTCGGTCTCCTGGCGGTACTGCGCGGCGAGCACCCAGGCGAGGCTGCCGGTCTCGTCCGACGCCTCGGCACCGAAGGTCGTAAGCTCCGTCTGCAGGCGCTCCGCCGTGTCCTTCCACTGCTCATCGAGCGCCGCTTCGTCTACCTGGGCCAATGCTCCTGTCCCGTTCTTCGGTGGCGTTGCGGGGTCTGGCTCGGCGGCCGGCGGACTGTCGGGAGTTCCGGCATCCGAAGCGTTCGACGCGGCCGCCGGATGATCCGGATTTTCGGTATCTGTGGCGTCGGAGCCATCTGCGTCCGGGGCCCCTGCATTGGCATCCGGCGGGGTCTGGGTGTCGTTCAGAAGATCCTCCGGGATTTCCGGCTGGCCGCCGCCCGCCGGATCCTCCATCCGCTTCCAGAACTGATGGTCACATTTGTGAAACTCGAGGGTCAACTTCTGCAGGGTGTCGAGGTCCGGCTTGTTCAAGTGAAAATAGTGATAGATGCGCTCGGCGCTCAGCACACGGCACTCCGCCCGCAGGCGCTCGTACCACTCCTCGCGGAGGGGATAGGCCGGGCGGTTGATGATGTCGTAGTCCATCGAGTCGAGGACAGACTCGACCTGGATGTCCGCGGCGAGGTCCCAGAGCGCCTGATCCTCGTACTGGTCCGAGCTGAACATGTGCCGGAAGATGCAGTGCAGGAGGATGTGAAGGTAGAGACGATCCAGCTTCTGCGGGCTCTCGAGGAAGAGCGCGAAGACGAAGTTCGGATTATAGTGGATGGTCCGCGCGTCGGTGCCCATGGACTGCGTCGCGAGGTCCATCGTGTAGCCGAGGCTGTCGAGCGCTCGCGCCATGAAGCGGAGGTGAATGTAAAGCTCGGTCCGCGCTTCATTCAGTATTCGGTTTCCGAAATCGATCAGGTCCTGATGGGCCCGCATGCGTTCCAGTTTCGCCACGACGACTCCTTTCTATACGGATTACAGTTCAGGCAGTGGGGACCCGGGAGAGGCAACAGTGGCACCGTACTCCGAGGCCTGTGCACTCGAAACCGGCGGCCTGAGCGGCACCAGATCCTCTGCAATCGTTGCGTTTTCCTATCTGTTTATCACAGTTCGAAGATTTCCGGGCCGCTGCCCGAGGCAGCGGCGAAGTGCTTCCGGTTATAGTCCATGAGGAGGGCAGCGCTGGTGATGTCCTGCACTTCGGTGCAGACGTCGAGGGCCGGCTGGATCGCTTCCTCGAGGATGAGTTCGTGCGTAACCAGGAAGCTGAGGCGCTCGGCGGTCCGTGCCGAATCCTGTGGGATCCAGCGAAGCTCCCCTTCCTGCCCGAAGCGCTCTTCGCGTTCACCACGCAGCATGCGCGACAGGATCGTCGGGCTCTGCGCGCGGAGGTAGTCCTCGTACTGTGCACGGAACGAGGGTTCCAGACGATAGGGATGCATCAGACGCCCGAAGGCAGCATTGACCGCACTCGCGGGTTCATCGTAGGTGAAGCGCGGAAACTGGCGGTCGTAGCCCTGAAAATCGATGCCGGTCCGGGCGACAAGCTGCCGTGTCGCGTATCCGGCCCCCTCGATGTGCTCGTGGATCGCGCGGGCCATCGTGTCCTCCTGGTAGTTGTCTGCATAGGACGGGAAGGTCAGCGCCGCGGTCGCATAGTAGCGGCCATCCGCGCGGGACTGAAAAAGCGGCGTAACGTCCGGGGCCTCGATGCAGCCCGGCACGAGGAAGTGCTCGTCTGCGCGGGGATGCGCCGGGTCGACCGGGAAATGGATCGTCAGTGGGAGCATCGCGTCGCTGTCGCCGACGAGCTCCTTTAGGAGGCGGAAGTGGCCCGGGGTGTGGAGCGTGAGCTCGATGTCCTGGAACTCCGGGCACTGGCGGAGTGCGCCGTCGTAGTAGTCGACGACGCTGTCGCTCAGCTTCACGTAGTGGAGGTGGGCGCAGTTATGGAAGGCAAAGGAGCGGATACAGCGGATGCTCTCCGGGAGGATCAGCTCCTCGAGGTCTGCGCGGGAGGCGAAGGCACGGCCGGCGATTTCTTCGACCGGGATGTGATCCGCGGTTTCTGCCGGCACAAAAAGCGTCCGCACCGGGCCGTCATAGCCCGTCACGGACGCAAAGGTACGATTTCGTTCGGTTTTGATTTCAAAAGTAAATGGCATATACGATGTAAAGTCCTGTAGGTTTCAGATCTGGGCGATGCTATGCCTCGAAATCCGATGATGTAATCTCAAAAATCCGAAGCGGACGGTCTGCATCTGAAAAAGCGATGTAGAAAACCTGGAAATGATGATCTGCTACGGTTCAGATATGAACGCCGTGGGAGATCCAGAGGCCGGTCGTTTCGTAATTCGGGTACTTCTGACGTAGTTCCGCGAGGGCCGCTGCCTTCGAGGCGCGCTCGGCTGCCTGATACTCGGTGGCCTGCTGAAAGAGGCGGTTATTTTCCGCCTGCACTTCCGGGGAAATCGGCTCGACCGGTGCCTCCACATACGTAGCGTTCCCCTGCAGCGCCCCATAGACCAGTTTTGCGAGCTTTCCATACGCAGTGCCGGTGAGGTGCAGGCCGTCGCTGAGGTAGTCCTCCGGGTGACCGAGGAAAAGGTAGTACGGGTTGATCACGGTCGCCGGGAGCTGCTGCCCGAGAGTCATCACCGGCTGAATCGTCTGCTGGATCAGACCGAAGTGAAGGTCATGGGAGTCCGGCGCGATGATGAGATAGATCTTCGGGTGCTTCTTCGTCTGCCGGAAGCTGTCGATCAGCTCTCTGTACTGATTCTGGAAGTAGAGCGGCGTGAAGTTGTAGGCACCCACATCATTGGACCCAAACATAAAGATCAGGATGTCGGCGTCGTACTGGATGGCCGCCGTGTAATCCTCCGTGTTCCGGTACTCGACCGGGCCGTCGTCGATGACGTAGCTCGAGGTATGACCGAAGTTCCGCACCTCGTACTGCGCGCCCAGCAGCTGCTGCAGCTGCGCCGGGTAGGACTGCGCGTCCTCGAGGAGATAGCCGCGCGTCAGCGAATCCCCGATGCAGGCCACCTTCGTCTTCGTCGAAGCCGCACTGGTCTGAGATTTCGACGGCGCAGTGCCGGCGGTACCGGTCTGGGAGGTCAATGGCGCGTTCACCGTCGTCTGCGCACAGACGCTCATCGTGAAGCTGAGAGCGAACAGGGCGCTGAGAAGGATACGTGACAGCACAGACGTAGTGATCGACTGCATTGGCAATCTCTTTATAATACGATGAGGTGGATAGTTTCGCTTCATAATATCCTCTTCTGGTGGAGTCACTTGTGTTTCAGGATGCCGAGTGCACTCAGGACTTCTTCGATGCTTTCCACCGGGATGATCTCGAGCCTGTCGCGGACTTCGGCGGCGACATCGCGGAGGTCGTCAATGTTCTCCTTCGGGATGAAAACCTTCTGGACGCCGGCGCGCTCTGCGGCCATGAGTTTCTCCGGGAGGCCGCCGATGGCGCTGACGACGCCTTCGAGGGAAACTTCACCGGTCATGGCGATGTTCGGCGGTACCGGGATGCCGGTTACGAGGGAGGCGATGGCGGTCGTCATGGTGATGCCGGCCGATGGGCCATCCTTCGGGGTCGAGCCATCCGGCACGTGGATGTGGAGGTCGTTCTTCTCGAAAAGCTCCGCCTGCTCCGGGAAACGGGACTGCACGAGAGCCTGCGCGATGGCGCTGGACTCCTTCATGACGTCGCCGAGCTGGCCGGTGATGATCGTTTTGCCGCTGCCCTTCGTGAAGAGGCTTTCGATGTAGAGGATCTCGCCGCCGACCTGGGTCCAGGCGAGACCGGTGACGACGCCCGGCTGTGCAGAGGCCTTCACCTTGTTATGCGGGAGGGCGTGCATGTCGAGGAAGTCGCGCAGGTTCTCGTGGGTCACCTGAATCACCGGATGCTTCTCAGCAGCAGTCGAAGTGGAGACGGCGACCGGCGTACCGACTTCCGGCTGCGAGGCCGTGGTGGCTTCGGCAGTCGTCTCAGCATTGGCCGAAGCAGACACGGCGGTCGGCGTACCGGCTTCCGGCTGCGAAACCATGGTGGCTTCAGCGGTCGTCTCAGCATTGGCCGGAACAGACGCGGCGGTCTCCTCTGCCTGGATGTACTTCACCGCGGCGATACGGCAGAGGGTGTCGAGACGCTTCTTCAGGCCACGGACGCCGCCTTCGCGCGTATAGTCCGAGATGATCGTGTCGAGGACGTCATCCGTGAGCGCCACATCGCCCTCCGCGAGGCCGACATTCTTCAAGGCCTTCGGGAAGAGATGACGCTTCGCGATCTCGAGCTTCTCGCTCGGAGTGTAGCCCTGGAACTCGATGACCTCCATACGGTTCAGCAGCGGAGACGGGATCGTGTCGAGGGTGTTTGCCGTGCAGACGAAGAACACGTCACTGAGATCATACGGTACGTTCATGTAGTGATCGGTGAAGCTGTTGTTCTGCTCCGGATCGAGGACCTCGAGGAGGGCGCTCGCCGGATCACCGTTGAAGGAGCTCGAGAGCTTGTCAATCTCGTCAAGCACCATGACCGGGTTTGACACGCCGGCCTTCGCGATGCCATCCATGATACGGCCCGGCATCGCCCCGATGTAGGTACGGCGGTGGCCGCGGATATCCGCTTCATCACGTACACCGCCGAGGGAAACGCGCACGTACTTCCGGTGTAGTGCCTTCGCGATGGACTTGCCGATCGAGGTCTTGCCGGTACCCGGGGCACCGACGAAGACGAGGATGGAGCCGGCCTGGGACTTCCGGAGGTTCATCACCGCGATCTGCTGGATGATACGCTCCTTCACCTTCTTCATGCCGAAATGATCCTCATCGAGGATCTGCTGGGCCTCGCCGAGGTTGATGGTCTCTGGAGCTTCCTTCTTCCAGGAAAGACCGGTCACGAAATCGAGGTAATCGTAGAGCATGCCGGACTCGGCGGAATTCGCGCCGTCGTTCTTCACACGGTTCAGGACCTTCGTCGCTTCGCGCTTCGCCTCCTCGTTCATGCCGGATTCCTCGATCTTCAGTTCATACTTCCGGACATCGGATACCTGCTCCGGATGCATCTCGTCGAGCTCGTTCTGGAGATAGTCGATCTGCTTACGGAGTGCCTGCTCCTTATATGCCTTCTGGTAGTCCTCCTGCTGCGCCGACTGCGCGTCGGAGGTCACCTTCGCGACCTCGGAATACTCATAGATGATGCGCTCGAGGCGTTCGAAACGCTTCTTCGTCGAGTCCTCCTGCAGCAGGCTGTAGCGCTCCTCGTTCGTGAGGGTGAGCCATGAGCTGAGCACCGACGCCGCCTCCTCGATCGAGCTGTACTGATCGATGTAGGTGCGCATCATGTCGCCAAAACGGAAGCGGGACACCATCTCGCGGAGGCCCTCCTTGATCTTCGCGAGCTTCATGTGCGCCTCGGCCGAATCCATATCCATGATGTCCGCGCGCTTCGTCGTCTCGACGAAGATCTCATGATTCTCGTTAACCAGCACCTGAGGCACGTCGACACGCGCCGCGGTCTGCACGACGACATAGCCGTCTGTACTGATCTCCTCGACGACGCCCTCGACGCCGATCGGATAAAAGCTCTCGGACGTCATCTCCTCGCGCGTCTGCTGGTCCCGGAGGACGAGGATGGTCACCTCATCACCCTGGTAGATGTTATTCCCGGCCATCGCACGGAAGGCCTGGGTCTGGAAAAATATATTGGAGTGCGGTAACACCAGCACGTTGTAAAGTGGTAAAACTTTCATATTTTATGCTCCTGAAAAGAGTTTGTGTGAACACAAGGCTTTTTGAACGACACTCTCCTGCTGCAGGTTGTAACCTGTTAGCAGTCATCTTATACGAGTGCCAATTCTATAAAAGAATACCACTCGCCCTATGTGCTGTCAATTAGTCGCCGGGAGTTCATGGTTTTTTTAGAACTCGCTTGTAACAGTTCAAACAGGGATCCGGCTTGATTTCACACGGTCTCTACGTATGGCCTCCGTTGCCGCCCCTCCGGGCTCCCTGCCTGGACGGTCACCTCACTTCTTCTTGATTCGGTGGAGCTGCGGCCGCAGGATGATCTCCGGGACGCAGGTGCCGGCGCGGGTAGTCAATGCATACTCGACAGCGTCGGCGACGTCCGTGGGTTCGAGGTGCGCGTCCATCGCGGGATCGGCCGTGAAGTCGGCATGGCGGTAAAGCTCAGTGTCGGTCATGTCCGGGAGGATCGCTGTCACGCGCACACCATACTTCCGCGTTTCATCGAAGAGGCTCCGGCTGAAGCTGAGAAGCCCAGCCTTCGTCGCGCCGTAGGCGACGCCGTGCGGGTTCGAGCCGATCGCGGTCACCGAGGAAATGTTGATGATCGTGCCGTGGTTCTGCTTCAGTGTCCGAAGCAGCTGCTGCGTGAGGAGCATCGGCACCTCGAGGTTCACGCGCACCATCTCGGAGATTCCCTCCGGACGCAGCTCCTCGTGAAGCCCGTAGTACGCGGTACCGGCGTTATTGACGAGGAGTGTGAGGGTTCTCTTCTCCTGCTTCCACTCCTTCTGAAGTGACGCCACGACACTCTGCAGCTTCTTCGTATCCAGGAGATCGCAGACGATCGGGTGGAAGGCAGCGGCAGCGGGCGACCCGGCCGCTGCAGCGATTTCAGAAGCAGACGGATTCGTCGGCGTCCAGGCCGCTGCCTCTGTTTCCGGCGTGAGCCGGGCCTGCGGGCGGGTACCTGCAGACAGATCGGTTGCATTGACCGAAGCCTCCGGAAGCTCCGCCGGGAACTGCCGGCCGATGCCATAAACCTCGTAGCCGAGCGCGAGGAGGCGCGCACTGATCGCGCGACCGATGCCGGAGGAAGCGCCGGTCACCAGCGCCACTTTTTTCTTAGTTTCTTCCATAATTAAATACTCTCCCAGCGGAAGATCCGCTCGCGCGGCAGGACGGTCGTGAGGCGCTCCAGCATGAAGCGCTCCATCTCCTCCGTCAACGCTGCGCCATAATGGTAGACGCCGTTTTCATTGACGTACGGGTACTGGACGACGGCGCTGTCCGGCATGTTCCGGCGCATCTGCTTCATGTAGCTGTCACTCAGGCGGAAGCTGCCGAGGCTGACGTCGCGCACCGCCGAGATCGGAATCGTGCGAAGCACCTCGTCGACCATCCCGCCGTAGACCGTGCGCCAGTCCGGGCAGGCGATCATCGGGTCGAAGCAGAGCCGGATCGTGAAGCCGAGCGCCATGCCGCGGCGGATACTCGCGAGCCGCTGGGTGAGGGTGCCGGTCCGGTGCTCGTAGTGCGAGACGACGTAGTCCGGCGACAGCGTGAAGGCGAAAATGTTCCGCGGACAGGGATTGAGGCCCTCCCAGAAGCGCTCGCTGCCGGACTTCGTGCGGATCTCAATGCTGAGATCGGGGTGCGCGGCGGTGAAGTCGGTCCAGGCCTTCACGTAGCCGCAGAGCGGTTCGATCGCGAGGAGGTCCGTGTCGTAGGAGATGCAGAGGTAGACCGGATGCTGGCGAAGTAGGGCTTCGATCTCCGCGAAGATGTCCTCCAGATTCAGGAAAATCACGAGATTGCCGGACGGGTACATGCCCTTCAGGTAGCAGTACTCGCAGTCGAACAGGCAGTTCATCATCGAGCTCGCGTAGTAGAAGTGTTCGTTCCCCATGCTCTGGCACACCGGCGCGCCCGGATAGACGGAGCGGCCATGCTTCACCGCGAGGATCAGCGCCTGCGTGCGATGCTGCGCCGGATAGCTCTGGTGCCGCCGGTTGAAGACATCCTTGTAGTGCTCGATCGGGATGCAGGTCGCCCGCGGAAAGTGCTGCAGAATCTGCTCCGCCCGCGCCCGCCAGCGCGGATCCTGGTCGACCGCCCGCTCGATGTAGATATGTGAAAATGACGGGTTCAGAAAATCCCCTTGCATACTGTTTCCCTTCTCTTTATCTGGCCAATGCAGGCGACCACCACTTGGGTGGTGTGCCTCGACCGCTTTTTCATCCTTTATTTTCGCAGGCATCATCGAGGATCTGCGCCCTGAGGTGCCGCTCCAGGATGATCTTCCCGGCGCGCTTATCGCGGGTCGGCACGAGGCCCTCCGCGTAGAGTGCCACGATCGGCTGCTGCCAGTCAAGCTCGCTGAGCGCCGCGTAACGGATGAGCTGTACACATTCATCCGCCATCACCTTCGAAAAGTGCGCATCGGCGATGAGTTTATCCACCAGCTGCTGCTCGTTTTCCGTGAGCACCTGGTGCCCGGCGGCCTCCGCTG
Source organism: uncultured Oribacterium sp. (assembly GCA_934229835.1). Taxonomy (GTDB): domain Bacteria; phylum Bacillota; class Clostridia; order Lachnospirales; family Lachnospiraceae; genus Oribacterium. The sequence continues at coordinate 26,299 of CAKQED010000017.1, forward strand.
CCGTCAGCGCGCGGAGCTTATCCACCACCACGACGATGGTATCCACCTGCTGCTCAACGCAGGCGGTGACATGCGCAGCGAGGGAGCGAGGAGCGGACGCTTCCGTATCTACTGCCGGCTTCGACTCGGTTCCGGATACTGCATTTGTTACCGTACGCATGGTCATTCCGGTTTCCATCTCTTCCTGCGTCAGCCCATCGTCGGTCACTATGCGCAGGAAATTCATCTGATGCGGTCCGAGAAACATCGACGCCGCCTGATAGATCGCGGCGGCCTCCATATCGTAGAGATCTGCCGCATATCCGGATTCCTGCTTCGTATATAGCTTCGCTCCGGTGATCAGCGAGGCCTCCGGAAGGCCTGTGTTCAGAAGCATATCCGGATAGAAATTCCGCATGGTAACTGCTTCCGTGATTTTATTTACATGATACATGGATGCCGGGCACGTGGTCAGTCGTGCTGCGGTGCCGAGCGAGAGGAGCTGGTCCTGTGCACCGGCGTCGTAATCCGTCAGGACCGAGGCCGTCACGGCGGCCGCCTGCAGTGGCCCGACACCGGTGATGGTCAGACAGAGATCTCCCTCCTCGGAGAGGAACTGCTGGTAGTGCGTCTGGGCAGCGCGTTTTTTCAGGCTGAGTGCCTGAATCAGCGGCTTCGCCTCCGGATAAAGTGCAGTGAAAATGTGAATCATGTTGCGTCCCTTCAGTTTATGGGGTCTGACCCCTGGTTGCCCATCATTCTACAGCCAGGCGGTTTTTCGTTCGGATGATCGACTTAATGGGGTCAGACCCCCTTACGAAATTCTTAAGACAGGGCCTGGTCGATGAGGGCGTTCAGCTTCTTCATCTGCGCGTCAGAGGAGATCGCACCGACGATCGGGTCGCTGACGATGCGGCCGTTCCGGTCGACGACGTAGGTGGTCGGGAAGGCGTAGAGGCCGGCGGTGAAGAGGCCGGCGTCGCTGTTCGAGGCGAACCAGATGTTCGGATAGGTCACGCCCTGCTGCTCGAGCACGGACTTCGCTTCATTCGTGTCCTTCGTGCTACCGTCGAGGGTGAAGGCATTGATGCCGATCACGGTGCCGCCCTTTTTCGCGAGCTCCTGATGAAGCGCCTCGAGATCCGGCAGCTCACCGACGCAAGGCTTACATGTGGTGAACCAGAAATTGACGACGGTGACGGCATTGTTCGAGAAAAGCGTCGCGCTGTCGACCGGGTTGCCGTCGAGGTCCTGACCCTCGAAGCTTGGGAAGGCGTCCGCACTGTCACCCGCGGTGCCTGCATTGCCCCCCGCCGTATTCGCGCTTCCACCCGTCATGCCAGCAGAACCGGCACTTACGCTGTCACCTGCGGCACCTGCACTCGCGCTGTCGTCCGGCTGGGTAGCGCAGTCCGGATACTGCTCCTCGAGCGCGCTGAGCTTCCCCTCGATGTTCTTGATTTTCTCTGCTGCCGCGTTCAGGCGTGCGAGCTCATCCGCTGAGAACTGCTCCTTCGCGCCGTCGATGGCCTTCAGGAGGTAGTCGCCGTAATCCGCGCCCTCACCGAGCTTCTGCTGATCCTTGTCGATGGAGAGAAAAACCTTCTCCCAGAGCGCGCTGTCCTCGGCGAGGATATCGTTTTCCTGCGCCATCAGCGCCTGGTAGAGCTCGGCCGCCGCGTGGGCATCCGCTGGTTCCTCGGTCATCAGGGTCGCGAGGTCCGCCGCGTTTCCAGTGCCAATGCCGGCACCGCCTGCAGCTGCACCTGCCGTTCCGTTACCGGTATCGCTACTTTCTGCGCCCATGCTTCCGTCGGCACTTTCTGCACCTTCCGCCGCAGTAGCTGCTGCGCTGTTCGTATTCGCAGCGCCGCCACACGCTGCAAGACTCAGGCTCAGTGCAAAAGCGAGGGCGAAGGTTTCGATTTTTCTTATTCTTGATTTTCTTATGATTCCTGTTTTTTTCATTCTTCTTTCCATTTCTAACGATTCATAAAATATCATATATATATTTCGAGCTTCTCCTGACTTTATTTCAAACCAATATATGAAGAGGCCCGATTTCCAAAAAATCATATATAAAATGAACTGATTTCTTCATGGAACACTCTTTAAACTATATGATTTTTAAAAAATACGAGAGTTTCATATATTCCTTCATCCATTCTCATCGAAATACACGCGATGGCGTATATTAAATTTCAGAAATAGGCATCTTTAATATACCAGGCAAACAGCATGGCAGATGTACTCGTCACCGTCAAGAAGACGGGTGAGACTTCTTCTCCCCGAAGCCGTAGCGGAAGTGAAGTGCGTCGGTCGGGCAGGCGCTGATGCACTTACCGCAGCGGATGCACTCTGCGTGGTTCGGGGACTTCAGGATGTCGACATCCATCTCGCAGGCTTTCGCACACTTCCCGCAGGAAATACAATTCTCAGCATTGTCCTCGATTGTGAGCAGCGACACGCGATTCATGAGTGCGTAGAAGGCACCGAGCGGACAGAGCCACTTGCAGAACGGGCGGTAGATGAGGATGCTCAGGACGACGACCACAATCAGGATGAGCAGCTTCCAGCGGAAAAGGGGACCGAGCGCCGAACGGATGCCTGCGTTTGCCAGCGAAAGCGGGATCGCGCCCTCGAGTACGCCCTGCGGGCAGAGGTACTTGCAAAAAAACGGGTCGCCCATGCCGAGCTCGTCGACCGCGAAGGCCGGAAGCAGCACCACCATGAGGAGCAGCACGAGGTACTTCAGGTACGTGAGCGGCTTCAGCTTCTTCGTGGAGAGCTTCTTCCCCGGGAGCTTGTGCAGCAGCTCCTGAAACCAGCCGAACGGGCACAGGAAGCCGCAGATGAAGCGGCCGAGCAGTACGCCGAGGAGGATCAGGAAGCCGGTGATGTAGTAGGAGAAGCGGAAGCTCGACGAGCCGACCACGGCCTGGAAGGCACCGATCGGGCAGGCACCGGACGCCGCCGGGCAGGAATAGCAGTTGAGCCCCGGAACGCAGGCGATCTTGCCCTGCCCCTGGTAGATGCGGCCCGTCCGGAAGTTCGGCAGGTGGAGGTTCGTGAACAGCGTCGCCGCCGCCTGGATACCGCCGCGGAAACGGCTGATGAACCGCGAAAAACTCTTCTTCTCAGTTGGCTGTTCCGGCTTTCCCACCGACTGTTCTGATTTCGTCGCATGCCGATCGAGCGCCTGAGCTTCGATGCGCTGACCCACATCGTCGGCATGCGGACATTCGTTCATATATTTTTTCTTATCCAATGCCGACACACTCCAGACATAATCGAATCGCCTTCGCGAGAACGGTATCCGCTTCACCACGCAACGCGCCGAAGCTCAGCATCGCGACGCCGACGACGAGCAGCGCGAGCTGCAGCACAGATTTCTTTATTCTAAACACAATGTACTCCCTTCCATAAAAAACCTGTTTTCTATTATACCATGACAGCCATGAAAACTCTGTGAACAAAAAGCCCTCCGCACATGGCGGAGGGTGATGAAATCGAGCGTTGATTATCGCTGCTGGTTGTACGCGCTGCAGATGGCGTTCACGTTATTCAGCAGGAAGTAGATGCCGACATAGCTTCCGATAAAGCAGAGCAGTGAGCCGATGATCATCCAGAGGAGGAGCGTCGTGCCGTTTTCCTGGAAGTGGAGGCCGTAGCGCGGTGCATTGTCCGCGAGGCGGTTGCCGACACTGTAGAACCAGTAGAGGTCGTAGATGCCACAGGTCAGGATGCCGAAGAGGATGAACTCGAGGAGTCCCGGGGTATGTCTGCCGTCACCATCGCAGGCGACATTGACATCACGCATGATGGTGTAGAACACATACAGCTGGTAGATGCCGCAGGTCAGGAAGCCGAGCAGGATATAGAGCACGAGGCTTCGATCCGTCTTCAGCGGGCCGGTGTACACGCCGCCCTGCTGGCTCTTCGCCTGGTAGTAGCGGTTGAAGTTTCCGTCAGCGTCCGCGGTCTCAGGTCCTCCGTTTCCATGGCTGACACCCGCTGCGCTGTGGTCTGCGGTGCCGGTCTGTGCGCCAATGCTGTCGTCCGTAGCACCATATGCCTTCGCGTCAGATGCAGTGGCCCTCGCAGCGCTGTTCTTTTCCTGCGCGAGGTCGGTCACGCGGTCCAGGTCGCGGCGGAGACCGTCCGCGAAGTTTCCAGCGAGGCCAGCGAATGGATTCAGCTGCTTCTGCGTGATCAGCACGACGAGCAGCACGATGGCGAGGATGGCGAAGCCGATGCCCCAGCTGGCGCTGCCGATCGCATAGTAGCGCTGAAAAAGAGCGGAAAGGATGCCACGGAGCAGGGCCTCAAGCACGAGCATGACGCCACCGGCGATGACGGTCATGAGGAGCGGCTCAGCATCACGATCGGACCACTTCTTCCAGACGAGGTACATACCGCCACCGATGAAGCCGTAGCCGGCGAGCTTCACAACGTTCAGGATGAAGTTCAGGAAGCTGTACATGAGCTCTACGAAGCTGTGGAAGCTAAAGCTGAACAGATTCTGGATGATGCGGAAGAAGGAAGCGATGGTGGTCCAGATCTGCGGCACGGCAAACAGCACCGTGAGGATCAGCAGGATGAGACCGACCGTTCGGATCGTGCCATCGCCGTCCGGCTCGGACGGGATACCGTTCACCGCCGGACCATGGTTCACCGGCGGAGGCGTCTGCTGCGCAGTTCCGCTGTTCGACCGGGTCTGATACGCGCTGCTGTCCGACTGCGCAGTGCTGCTGCCCGACTGTGTGTCAGCGGAGGCACCGGCCTGAGTGCTATGCGCAGCACCCGAGGTGTTCCCCTCGGTACCGGACGCGGCGCGCCCTTCCTCGAGGCGACGCTTATACTGCTCCGTCGTGTTACCGAGCGTGTCTGCTGACGCGTTTCCATCTGGCGTTTCTGGTGGCATCTCGCTCGCCAAACCGGCTGCCGGCGTTGCGGATGCTTCGTCCATCCGACCTGCCGGCGCATTCTCCGCTGAAGCTTCTGCATCGGCTGCTGCCGACGTATCTTCCGTGGCTGCACTCGCAGCTGTGGTGCTCTCCACAGTCTCCACGGCTGCATCATCTGTGCCGAGGCCAGAAGCATTGACCGTGGCTGCGGCCTCTGCGCCGAGGGCAGAAGCATTGACCGTGGCTGCGGCCTCTATGCTGAGGGCAGAAGCATTGGCCGTGGCTGCAGTTTCCGGTGCCACCGGCTGTCCGCAGTTCGGGCAGAACTTCATGCCATCCTCGATTTTCTGTCCACAATTCGTGCAAAACATACTATCACCTCCGTAAGAATGTCTTTCTATGTCGTAAATAAAAGTCGCAGCAGACGTCCGACGAGGCCGTTCCATGGCGCAAACACCACGATGTCCTGGTCCGGGATGAAGAAACGCGCGATCCACACGAGGAGGAAGGCCGCGATCATCAGTCCGAGGAGTCCCTGGTAAAGCATCCTCGGGATCCGTTCCCTCAGCATCCACAGGGCGAGTGTCAGCGGCGGAAGCGGCCACAGCGGATGGAAATAGAAGGCGCTTGAGAAATCGCCCCGCAACACCGCCGCGAAGGCCCGGCTCATGCCGCAGCCCGCATCCGAAATGCCCGTCAGAAATTTGAACGGGCAGCCGATACCGAACAGCATCTCCAGCACGATATAAAACAGTGCGATCAGCGCCAGCGCGCCCAGATCCTCCAAGCGACGCCTCATGGTGTTATGATGCCCTCCGGTCCCTTACTTGAAAACGATTGCTACTTTATTATACATCAACTGACAGATGCAGACATTAAATTATTGTGAAATATAGGCTTATTTAATCGCCGGGAGTTTATAGAGTCTGACCCCTCGGCATCCCGATTTCACTTACAGGATGATCTGTCCGATCAGTACGACGATGCCGGCGCAGACATACGCGATGGCGCACTGGAGGAGCACCATGCCGACGGCCCAGCGGGTGCCGAGCTCACGCTTCACGGAGGTGATGGCGGCGATGCACGGGGTGTAGAGCAGGCAGAACACGAGAAGGGCAGCGGCCGCGAGCGGGGTCAGGACGGTACGAAGCGCATCCATACCGCCGAAGAGGATGTTCAGGGTTGAAACGACGCTCTCCTTCGCGAGGAAGCCGGAAATCAGCGATACCGTGATGCGCCAGTCACCGAAGCCGAGCGGTCGGAAGATCGGTGCGATCGCACTCGCGATGGCCGCGAGGATGCTGCCCGAGGAGTCACTCACCATATGGAGACCGAAGTCGAAGTTCTGCAGGAACCATACGATGATGGTGCCGAGGGTGATGATCGTGAAGGCCTTCGTGAGGAAGTCCTTCGCCTTCTCCCAGAGCAGCTGCAGTACGTTCTTCGCACTCGGCAGACGGTAGTTCGGAAGCTCCATGACAAACGGCACCGCCGAGCCCTTGAAGGTGAAGCGCTGGCTGATCTTCGCGAAGAGGATGCCGACAAGGATGCCGGTGAGGTAGAGTGCGATCATGATCGGACCGCCCTTTCCCGGGAAGAAGGCCGCCGTGAAGAAGCCGTAGATCGGCAGCTTCGCCGAGCAGCTCATAAACGGAGTCAGCATGATGGTCATCTTACGATCCCGCTCCGACGGCATGGTGCGCGACGACATAACCGCAGGCACAGTACAGCCGAAGCCCACCAGCATCGGCACGATCGAACGACCGGAAAGACCGATACGGCGGAGCAGCTTATCCATGACGAAGGCGATCCGCGCCATATACCCTGTATCCTCGAGTAGGGACAGGAAGAAGAACAGCGTCACGACGATCGGCAGGAAGCTGAGCACCGAACCCACGCCGGTGAAGATACCGTCGATGATGAGCGAATGCAGCGCGTGGCTGACATTGGCCGCCGTCAGCAGCTGGTCGACGAGCTGTGTCAGGAGGTCCACCAGCGACGCGAGCGCATCCTGCAGGAAGGCACCGATGACGTTGAAGGTCAGGTAGAACACGAGGCCCATGATGACGATGAATGCCGGGATCGCCGTATGCCGACCGGTCAGGATCTGGTCGATCTTCGCCGAGCGGACCGCCTCCCGGCTCTCATGCGGCTTCGTCACGCAGCGACGGCTCATGCGCTCGATAAAGTCGAAACGCATATCCGCGATGGCGGCGGCACGATCGAGCCCACGCTCCTCCTCCATCTGGACGATGATGTGCTCCACCATCTCCTTCTCGTTCTCCGTGAGTGCCAGCGCTTCCTCGACCCGCGCATCCCCCTCAATCAGCTTCGTCGCTGCAAATCGTACCGGGATGCCGGCTGCGACCGCGTGATCCTCGATTAGGTGCATGATGCCATGGACGCAGCGATGAACCGCGCCGCCGTGGTCGTTCTCCGCACAGAAGTCGAGCCGCTGTGGCTTCTCCTGGTAGCGCGCGACATGCAGCGCATGAGCCACCAGCTCATCGACGCCTTCATTTTTCGCCGCCGAAATCGGCACGACCGGTACGCCGAGGTGACGCTCCATGCGGTTGATGTCGACGGAGCCGCCGTTGCCCTGCAGCTCGTCCATCATGTTGAGGGCGACCACCATCGGGATGTCCAGCTCGATCAGCTGCATCGTGAGGTAGAGGTTTCGTTCAATGTTGGTGGCATCGACGATATTGATGATGCCTTTCGGTCGGTCGTTCAGGATAAACTGACGGGAGACGATCTCCTCGCTCGTGTACGGCGACATCGAGTAGATGCCCGGCAGATCCGTGACCTCCGTTTCCGGATGGCCCTTGATGGAGCCGGACTTCCGGTCCACCGTGACGCCTGGGAAATTACCGACGTGCTGGTTCGAGCCCGTCAGCTGGTTAAAGAGCGTCGTCTTTCCGCAGTTCTGGTTGCCCGCCAGCGCGAAGCTGAGCTTCGTATCTTCCGGAAGCGGATGTTCGCTCGCCTTATCATGGAAACGGCCGCCCTCACCGAAGCCCGGGTGCTCATCATCATCGAAGAACTTTCCGTCCTTCGATGCTTCTGCCGCATCGAGCTCTGCCTTCGTCGCCGGGTGCTGCTCCTTCTTCCAGAGCTGATGCTCCTTATGCTCCTCCGCCGTGATCGGCCGCGCCTGAATCTGCGCTGCATCCGCGAGACGAAGGGTCAGCTGGTAGTCATGGATCCGCAGTTCCATCGGGTCGCCCATCGGTGCAAACTTCACGAGCTGCACCTCCGCCCCCGGAATCACGCCCATATCCAGGAAATGCTGTCGAAGCGCGCCCTCGCCTCCGACCGTCGTCACGATGGCACTCTGGCCGATGTCAAGATCCTTTAATGTCATAAAATCACTCCCTGATGAAATTCATACTCCTGTAAAATCAAAGCTATACCGTCTCGAACTTCCCGTTAAGATAAAATCACTTAGAAACGCCCATTTCCAGATGAAAATTCGTCATTTTAAAAATCCGATACCATCTTGTATATCTTTAAAACTAACATTATAATTCGCGATTAGCAAACGTAAAGATGTTTAAAAAAGATTACCGAAAAATCGCTTTAAAAGAATTAAAACGATTACCGGAAAAACACATTTCAGGAGATTCGTATGACACTTGATATGACGAAGGGAAACCCGTTTCCGATCATCTTAAAATTCATGATTCCGCTGTTTATCGGCAATGTCTTCCAGCAGCTCTACAACATGGCGGACACCATCATCGTCGGGCGCTTCGTCGGTGCCGATGCGCTCGCTGCGGTCGGTGCCACCGGTACCATCATGTTTCTCGTGCTCGGCTTCTCGCAGGGCCTCTGCACCGGCTTTACCGTCCTGACCTCTCAGGTCTATGGTGCAAAGGACTACGCACGCGTGAAACGCAGTGTCGCGAACGGCATCCTTCTCGCCGCGATCGTCATCCTCGTGATGACCACGCTTTCCGTAACCACGATGCGGCCACTGCTCCATCTCATGAATACGCCAGTGAATATCTTCGAGGATGCCCACACGTACATCAGCATCATCTGCATGGGCACGATTGCAAGCGTCTACTATAATCTCTTTTCCGCCTACCTCCGGGCCGTCGGAAACAGTAAGGTGCCGCTCTGCTTTCTGGTGTTCAGTGCCTGCCTCAATGTCGTGCTGGATCTCTTCTTCATCATCGGCTTAAAGCTCGGTGTGGCGGGAGCAGCGCTCGCCACGGACCTTTCCCAGGGCATCTCCGCTGTGCTCTGTCTCCTCTATATCTATAAGAAGGAGAAGGTCCTCTGGCCGGAGCGTCACGACTGGCACATCAACAGCTCGGATACCCAGCGCCAGATGTCCGTCGGCGTCCCGATGGCGCTTCAGTTCGCGATCACAGCGAGTGGCACCATCATCATGCAGTCCGCCATCAACCTCTTCGGCTCCACAGCGGTCGCCGCGACCACTGCAGCCAACAAGCTGCACAGTGTCCTCACACAGGAGATGGTCTCCATGGGCCAGGCGATGGCAACCTACAGCGGCCAGAACTACGGCTGTGGCAAGAGTGAGCGCATCTCCGCGGGCGTGCGCGCCGCGATCGTCATCGAGATCATCTACTCGATCCTCGCCGCCATCCTCTGCCTCCTGCTTCTCCGTCCGGTGATGGCACTGTTCTTCTCCGGCTCCGGTTCCATCGAGGAGATGATGCCATGGGCGAGCACCTACATCCATCTCGCAACCCTCTTCTACATCCCGCTCAGCTTCATCTTTATCTTCCGTAACGCGATGCAGGGCTGTGGCTATGGCTTCCTCCCGATGATGGGTGGTGTCGTCGAGCTCCTCGCCCGCCTGATCGTCGCCCTCCTCGCGATGAAGCTCGTCCTCTTCCCGCTCGCCGTCTTCTGTGACCCGGCCGCCTGGATCAGCGCCTGCCTCTTCACCGCCGGTGCCTACCTCGTGGTGATCCGGAAGGTACGGAAGGAACTCGGCGCCACGTCATAAAACCGAATACCGATACCGAAAGGGAGCTTCGCACCGCCAGGTGTAAGCTCCCTTTTTTTCGTCCGAATCGTGCATGATGCAACAAGTCGTCCCGTCATCTGTTTTCAGCGTGGAATCCCCTGTACTTTTTAAGGCGTTCAGACTTCTGGTCGGTACCGTAAAAATAATGGCTGTGACGTCCGAAGATGTCACAGCCATATATGAAAACTCTCCCCTCTCCGGCACATCGCCGGAGCTATCGTAAACTGTCGCAGAGGCCGATGCTTCGGCCCTTCACGCAGTCATGCGAACATAAATTCTGATCAGTCCAGCATAAAGAACTGTGCCAGACTGCTTTTCAGTGATACGATCATGTTGTCATCGGCGGCACTCTGTCCGCTCGGAATCGCATCATACTGCCGGATATACTCTGATTTTCCGGTTTTCTCGAAGATGATCGTGTTTGTCTGATCCGGAAGGACCATGCCGTACTTCTGGACCGCATCCCTGTAAATCTGATCCGGGTTCACCGCGTCGTTGATCTTCGCCTGAAGATCTGCGTTCTGCACCCGCAGCTGCTCGAGCTGTGTCCGCTTCTGCTCGATCGTCGAGAGACGCGTAGAAACCATCGTATCGAGGTGTACACACTGGTAGCAGGTCAGAAAAATGAAAATAATCGAACAGGTCAGTAACAGACGACAGGCGCCATCGAGCACACGCTCCGGAATCAGTCGGAAGAGTGGGGCGATGATGCTTTTATCTTCCTGGTACTCCAGCCGAAGCTGTCCGTCGTACCGGTCCCGATAGAGATGAATCTGATTCCGTCTTCCGCGCTCCTCTACGACCAGAGTTTCACGTACCAGCGGACGTCTCTCCGAAACATCGGCACGAACTGTATTCCCATCCACATACGTTCGTCCCATACTACACTGCTTTCCTTACATGATTCTGACATCTGCGAAATCACGTTCAGACGCAGATATCAGTTTTTACACATTTTTTCGATACTTCACGCACCTGTTAATTACCAAAAAGTAATTATTCAGCAATCATTATACATCAGATCGTAAGAATTCATACGGTTTCTTGATATTTCCGTGGATAATTTTTTTAAATGGATGATATAATTCTTTCTAGAGACTTCCCGAAAACCAGGCTTGACAGGAGGATACTATGAATGACCGAATCCCGATCGTGCTGAAAGCAGATGGCGACTGCGCCTATGCAGAGGCACTGGCCGTGCATCTCAAGACAACACTGCTGCATACGACGCCGGATGCACCGGTCTGGCTCTCTGTGGACGCAACCGGCCTTTCGCTCACAGATGGCGATCAGGCGATGCGTGGCGACTTCACGAAGCTGCAGAAGCGCCTCCAGTACCATAATCTGACGCATGAGCTCCTCGTGAAGGCGACGAAGGTGAAGGGGCGTGAGAATCTGCGTGTGATCGATGCGACCGCGGGCATGGGGGAGGATTCGCTGCTGCTTGCAGCGGCCGGCTGTGAGGTCACGCTCTACGAGCAGGATCCGGTCATCGCCGCGCTCCTGCAGGACACGATGCGGCGCGCACTCGGGGAAGCGGTGCTTCACGAAATCGTCATGCGCATGCAGCTCGTCGAGGGCGACAGCATTAACCATCTCCGAAGGCTTGGGGAAGCAGGCACGGGTTCGGATGCACCGGAGGACAATGCCGGGCACGCCTGTTCGGCTCTGACAGCGTCAGCAGCCACGGGGAACGACGCTGATGCCTCGACAAGCGGTGCAGAGGTCACAACGAACGACGCAGCTGCCACGACAAACAGCGCAGATAGAGCGTTGAAGCGTCCGGATGTCATCTACCTCGATCCGATGTTCCCGGAACGGCAGAAAAGTGGCCTCGTGAAAAAGAAGTTCCAGCTCATTCACTACCTCGAGGCACCGGCGGAGAACGAAGAGGCGCTGATGCAGGCCGCCATCGATGCGCGCCCGTTTAAAATCGTCGTGAAGCGCCCCGCAAAGGGCCCGTATCTCGCCGGCCTGAAGCCATCCTACTCGCTCGATGGAAAGGCCATCCGCTATGACTGCTATGTCTTTCCGGAAAACGCATAGTTAAAGAGGCTGTCGTAACAGAGACAGCCTCTTTACATTATCGATCTGATCAACAAAAAAGCTCTCCTGATTTCTCAGGAGGGCTTTCAGTCGAGCGCGAGACGGGGATCGAACCCGCGATCTTCGCCTTGGCAAGGCGACGTAGTACCACTCTACTACTCGCGCAATATGCGCTTATCCGTCGGAACGGATAAATCGGTTTTTCTGGATGATGTTTCTCAATCGCTCCATAGAGCGCGAGACGGGGATCGAACCCGCGATCTTCGCCTTGGCAAGGCGACGTAGTACCACTCTACTACTCGCGCATTTTTAATGTCCCAACCGACTTTCATTTCTGTGAAGGTGGGTGCATTATACAAAAGATCATCAGTGTCGGTGTGAATGTTATCGCCGTCTTTATAATCTTGAGTGCCCAGAACCGGAATCGAACCAGTGACACGAGGATTTTCAGTCCTCTGCTCTACCAACTGAGCTATCTGGGCATCGAGCGGGTGATGAGAATCGAACTCACATGTTCAGCTTGGAAGGCTGACATTCTACCATTGAACTACACCCGCAAGTGACTTCGTGTGTCGCCTTATCGGTGACGCGAGTATTATAATACTCTACTCCGAAAGCTTTGTCAACACTTTTTCAAAAAAAGTTTTTTGGGTGCCGAGAGGGCAGTTCAGGCAGGGGACCCGGAGGGGCGGCAACGGAGGCACAGTACTCCGAGATCGGTTCAATCTAAGCCGGGAACCCTAAGCGGCACTAGGCC
>CAKQED010000018.1:0-38045 GCA_934229835.1 uncultured Oribacterium sp.
CCTTTTAGGGCCAGGCTGGTAACGGCCGCCTTATAGGCGGTGGACAAACCACCAGCTAAGCTGGTGGTTTTGATTCTTAAGAATTTCGTAAGGAAATCTGCCCCATAAACTTCAAGAATAGCATAATCCTATCGCCCGTGATGAAGTGCTCCCCATTTGGTGTACAAATTTTTAGGGATTGTCCTGTTTACCTGTCTTAAGAATTTCGTAAGGGGGTCAGACCCCATAAACTAAAATGACGGAAAAACCTTGGATGCGCAGAAAAGATTTGTGCAAGCTGCAATATCTGATATAATCGATATATTATGATATAGGAGGCCTATGGCACATGAAGCAGTTAAATGAAAAGGTAGCGATCGTGACGGGTGCGGGACAGGGAATCGGAAAGGGCATCGCCCTTTGTCTCGCGAAGAGGGGCGTGAAGGTCATTGCGACGGGACGTCGTCTGGAGCCGATCGAGCAGACCATCGCAGAAATCAAGGAGCTTGGCGGAGAGGGCTTCGCGATGAGCTGTGACTCTGCGGACAGAGCGAGAGTGGATGAGGTCGTGAAGGCAGCGGTCGAGAAGTATGGAACGATCGATGTTGTCGTGAATAATGGTCAGGCGATCGTGCCGTCCTCGCCGGTCGAGGAGACGAGCTACGACAATATGCTGAAGGCATGGCAGAGTGGCGTGATCGGTTCGCTGAACTATATGCAGGCGGCGTTCCCATATATGAAGGAGCAGCACGAGGGCCGCATCATCAACTTTGCGTCGGCGACCGGTATGTTTGGTATCGCCGGACAGCTCGCGTATGGCTCGAACAAGGAGGCGCTGCGTGGACTGACGAAGATCGCGGCCAAGGAGTGGGGGCAGTACGGCATCTGTGTAAACATTGTCCTCCCAGGCGCAGAATCGCCAGCCGCGAAGGCCTGGGCGGAGAAGTTCCCGGAGGAGTACGCGAAGCAGGTGAACCTGAACCCGATGAAGCGCTTCGGCGACCCGGAGAAGGATATCGCACCGGTCATCGCTTTCCTCGCCGGCCCGGATTCCTGCTATTTCTCGGGCCAGAGCGTCATCGTCGACGGTGCAAACTCGATCATGCCGTAAGGACAGGCGTGACCGTCGACGGCGCATCTTGGTCATGCTGTAAGGACGATATGCTGGCGCGGAGGGATGATATCCATCCTGAAGTGGCGCGCCGTCGCCAGAAGGCTACGAAGACGATGCCCCGACGGAATATTTTCAGACCGCATGTGATTTCAAATTCGAAAAGTGAGCGCGTCGCAGCAGCGGCGCGCTTTTTACGGTGCGCCCAGGCATGGTGAGTCTTTAGAGAGCACGCGGTATAGCAGCTTCACCTGACAAAATCCCTTTATCGCGAACGCCAATAGACACAATCAAGTCTTTTACAGCTCCATGTATATATTACTTGTGCTCTGGAATCACAGCTGGAGGGGGAATATACACAAATAAACATTTCAAAAAATCGTGTATATGGAATTCAGGCTTCGGAGAGGGAGTCAGAAGTAAAACTATACACGGAAAATCTGTTTCAGAAATCGTGTATATAAAAATCGAAATCTGCAGCTGATTTTCTATGTCCGTTGTCGATTAAATATACACGATTCCAGAATCGAAGCGGCTGTGTCTATTTTGACTGTTGATTTTTGCTTTTCGCAGAGAAATCGGTATACACAGTTTTTGAAATAAGCCCTGCGTGTACAGTATGCTTAAAATCATAGCTTCTCCGGATATATAAGGAGCGAACGGTGGACTGATCAGTCCCCCGTTCTTTTTCAGCACGTCTTTCCGAAAAAAGAGCTAGGAGAAATGCCGCGGGTGATTTATGATTTGGTGAGAATCAGATCAGGACGAAAAGGAGCGAAGCGATGATTCATTTACGACCACATCATGGTGTCTGTCTTCTGAATTTCAGGGGTAAGGGCTACTCAGACGAGTTCAGTCGGAATATGGCGGCGATGCAGGCGCGGCTGATGGCAGATCCGGAGACGGGGATCTGCATCACGCGGGGCGCAGATGATCTCTGCGCGAAGTGCCCGAATCGGCGTGGCGAGGGCTGTACCTCGACGCATCCGCCACTCTTTGATGAAAATGTGCTGCGCTTGACCGGATTTCAGTATGGGCAGCGGCTCACGTGGCGCGCGTTCACGGATGCGACCTGCCCGATCAGTCTCCATCGCCTGGACGAGGCCTGCCCGGACTGCCAGTGGCTCGCCCTCTGTAAGGAAATCGCCGCAGCGCGGATGGAGGAAGAGACATAAATGTCGGAGCAACGCCGGCATACAGCTGACGAAGGGTAAAGCTCTAGGAAGATCGAGTTCTGCGACTGGACCAGCGCCACCATACAGCTGATGGATAGGAAAGATTTATGAAGACCGAGTTCTGCTGCCGGACCAGCGCCGGCATGCGGGTAATGGATGGCAAAGCGCTATGAAGAACAAGTGTTAGATGTGAACGAAGGAGAATGCAAATGACATACTATTTTCCGGCGATTATTAAGAAGACGGCGGCGGGCTACCACGTGCGTTACGTGGACCTGCAGGACTGCTTCGGTGAGGGTGCGACACTCGACGAGGCACTGGATGAGGCGCGCGAAGCGGGTGTGAATTATATCCTGACGGAGCTCGAGACGGACATGGACCTGCCGACGCGGACCCTGCTGATGGATGTCGAGACGGTCGACGGCGAGGAGAAAACCGACCTCGCGCTGGTCATGCCGCGCGACGAGCAGTACGATTCGTTCGGCTGACCGCGGCCAATGTTTCCGCCGGCAGCGCAGGACCTTCGCGTGACGCCTGCGAAGCCGGAATAAAAAAGTCGCGTGGAATGGACGTTCCATACGGCTTTATTTGTGATATGATATATAGATAGTGATGACACGAGAGTTCAATGGTGGAAGAGGCGAGAGCGTAGTAGCGACGGAAAGACGACGTAGCGGAAGCGTAGAGCCGATCGGTGGAGGTGAGAATGTGAAGCAGGAGGCATTGGCAACGAGTGCGGATGAAGCGAGGGTGCGGAAGCGGCGGCCGGGCGGTGGCAGAAAACGGAAGAGGCCGGACTATGATGCGGGGCGAAACCTCGAGGAGCTGATGAACGCGGCGGCGGAGCTGTACGATGCGGGGCAGTCGCTACAGGCGATCGCGGACGAGCTCGCGCTGAATCCGATCAAGGTGCGGAAGCTGCTGATCACGGCGGAGGTGTACGAATCGGAGATCGCGGAGGAGGTACGGGCGACGTTTGAGGCGTACCGGGCGCGGCAGGACTACCGGGCGGCGGTGCAGGCGACAGCGGAGGAGCTTCGGCTCTCGATTCCGTCGGTGAACTCGTATCTGCCGTATGAGAAGGGCGTGTATTTCGCGGCGACGGACAGCGTCGAGAAGATCAGCGCCGGGGCGGAGCGGCAGCGGCGTTACCGCGCGATGAAGAAGTGGCGGGCGGCACCGACGGAGGAGAACCTCTGGGGCGTGGTGCAGGCCTACGCGGGCGCGCAGTTTAAGACTTGGTCAGGGCTCGGGTTCAGCTATCAGCTGCGGCGTGGACGAAATGGCGAGTTCACGCGGGAGCTCTGGATCGATCGCCGCGCGCAGAGCAAAAGTCTTGCGTGGAGCTCGGTGATGCTGGCGCTCGGGAAGGTGTCGGATGATCAGCAGGTGATGCCATATGCACAGGAGCCAGCATCCCGGCAGACAGAGGGCGCTGCGCCGGTCATCCAGCGCCCGAAGGACCTCGGCGACATCCGCGGTATCAGCTACATCTACGCGATGTTCTACCGCTTCGGTATCATCGACGTGCCGGAGAAGGTGAAAGCGAAGATGGGACGATAGGAAGGCCCCCGTCTGTCAATGCGGGCAATGCAGAATAAAAAAGGCAACCCGTTTGTCAACGCGAGCAATGTAGAATTAAAAAAAGAGACCCGTCTGTCAACGCGGGCAATGTAGAATTAAAAAAAGAAACCCGTCTGTCAATGCGGGCAATGCTGTTATAGGAGGTGTAGAGATGATGGAATATCCGGAAGCGGTGATTTTCGATTATAATGGGACGATGGTGAATGATGAGATCTACCATAACGAGGCCTGGAGTCTGTTTATGAAACGGCATCTCGGGCGGGACCTCACGGAGGAGGAATTCGATCGGTACATCCACGGGATTCATGCGGATGTGACGATCCGGCATTTCCTCGGGGAGGGGATCAGCGAACAGGAGGTGAAGCAGCTCGTCGAGGAGAAGGAGGAGACCTACCGTGAAATCTGCGTTTCGCATGCGGATATCTATCAGCTGCGGGACGGGCTGCCGGCGTTTCTGGACCAGTTGCAGGCCGCGGGCGTGAAGCTTGGGATTGCGACCTCGTCGCCGATCGAGAACGTCGAGTTTTATTTCCGACAGATCGACCTCGCGCGCTGGTTTACGCTCGAACAGGTGACGTACAACGATCACAGCTTCCCGGGGAAGCCGGCGCCGGATATCTTCCTGCGCGCGGCGGAGAAGCTTTACGCGGACATCCATCGAAGCTACGTGTTCGAGGATGCGAAGTCGGGTGTGCAGGCTGCGGTGGCCGCCGGTGCGGCGAAGGTCATCGCCGTGGCGGGGACGGCTGACCCGGAGGCACTTCGAGCACTCGGCGCCGCGCAGGTGATCGAGAGCTACCGGGAGCTGGCGGAAGCCTGATGCGACTGCCCGGCGCTGCGCAGGTGATTGAGAGCTACCAGGATCTAACGGGAGCCTGATGCAACTGCGTCATCGGCACCTGCCTGGGCCCATGCTGCAGGGGCCGCGTTCACCAGCGAAATTTAATAGATATTTAATGGGGCATACCCCGATCAGAGGAGGAAAAATCATGCGCTATAAGGCTTTTGGAAAAACTGGTTTAGAGGTGTCGGAGCTCTGTCTCGGTACCTGGGGCATCGGCGGTGCGGGCTGGGATCAGAATCCGGAGGAGACGAAGATGGATGCGATCCGGGCGTCGTTTGAGCAGGGTGTGAATATCTTCGATACGGCGCCGGCGTACAATGCGGGCGAGGCGGAGCGGATCCTGGGCGAGACACTCGAGAAGATGGGCGTTCGGAAGGACGTGATCCTGTCGACGAAGTGCGGCAACGACTTCGTGAACGGGCAGTACGTGCATTGCGGTAAGCGCGACCACATCCTCGCACAGTGCGACGCGTCGCTTCGAAACCTCCGGACCGACTATATCGACCTGTACATCCTGCATTGGCCGCAGGACGATGCGACACCGGAGGAGACGCTCGGAGCAATGATGGAACTCAAAAAGGCTGGCAAGGTCCGTTTCCTCGGTCTCTCCAACCACAGTGTGGCGCAGATGGAGGAGGCCGCGAAGTATGCGGACATCGATTTCATCCAGGTGCAGTATTCCATGCTGGAGCGCGAGCGTGAGGTGGAGATGAAGTATGCAGAGGCGCACGGCATGGCGACGATGGGCTATGGCGTCCTCGGCGGCGGTCTTCTGACCGGACGGTACCGTGAGCTACGGACGTATGAGACCATGGACAGCCGGAACCGCTTCTACAAGTTCTTCCGCGAGCCTGGCTGGAGCAAGGCGCAGAAGCTTCTCGGCGTGATGGATGAGATTTCAGCTGCCCGCGGCGGCGTACCGCTCTCGGAGATCGCCGTGAACTGGGCGCTTCAGAAGTCCTTCCTCACGACGGCCCTCTTCGGTACACAGCACCGCGCCCGCGCGATCGAGAACTGCCATGCCCTCGACTGGACACTCAGCGACGCCGACATCGCGAAGCTCGACCAGGCACTGGTGGCGTTTGAAATCTGAATCATGCGATCATGCAGGCGGCCTCGAGATCGTACCGGAAACCATACGGAGAGGGCGTGAAGAATTTTAGAGTCTTCCGAGCTCGCAGTACTGTGTTTAAGGTACGACCCTCGGGGCCGCCTGCATTGGCCGAACCCAAACGAAAATATGTCGATTCTGTGAAGTCTGCGCCGAAAAAATGGCGAAAACAGCCCTTGAAAAAAATTCAAATTTGGTGAATCTTCAAGTCGAAAAAGGACTACCATATAGGGCGTTACAGATAGTTGTCTGTGCACCGTATCACCACGGCCCTTACATCCTGTAAGAGCAGAAATCTTTCGCGGGAAATTTGCCGGGGATGTTACGATGTTTCTGCCGCGCCCACTGTGGACGTGGATAACATTTTCAGTGGCAGAGGCCACAGGAGGTAGTTATGGAGACATTAGAGGCGAAGACAAGAGATCTGAGCGTCAAGGGAAAGAAGCTTAGAAGAGAAGGTTATGCGACTGGTTCGATCAGTGGTAAGGCAATGAAGGAGTCCCTCGCGATCATCATGACGCAGAAGGATCTCGGCATGTTCTTCCAGGATCATCATGTCGGCTCTGAGGCAGAGCTTTCGGTCGATGGTACGAAGTATTCCGTTCTGATCAAGAGCGTGGATTTCGATGCGATGAAGCATCAGTATATCGATGTTACATTCCAGCAGCTGCTGAACGATGAGAAGATCCACTCGAAGGCAGTCATCGAGTTTATCAATGCAGAGAAGGCCCAGGGCTTCCTGACGAAGACCTGCGAGGAAGTCGAGTTCGTCGGCTATCCGAAGGATCTCGTCGATCATATCGTGATCGATCTTGCGAAGTATCCGGTCGGCACGAGACTGACCGTCGGTGATCTCGATATCGCGAAGGAAGGCAAGCTTGAGATCAAGACACCGCTCACCGATACCGTGCTTCATGTAACCGCACATCAGCATGGCAAGGCAGCTGAGGTCGATGAGCCAGAGGCACCGGCAGAGAAGGAGCTGGTAACACCGGCTACGAAGGAAGCCGCTGCACTCGCTGCGAAGGAAAATAAATAATTCCGTTAAGGATGCGGAGCCGGAGGGAGACCTCCGGCTCTTTTTTTGAACATTTCCGGCGTGTGTTTTGCCATGTGATTTGTAGTTTTATAGTATGGAATCTGCTAGAATATCCCGTGTGGGCTGCTGCCCACGCGGGATTTTTTTCGTAATCAGGCAGGTGATGTATGGAACTAGAGAATCAGAACACAACAAAAAAAGACTTCAAAAACTGGTCGGAACTCCGGATTTTCCTCTCGTATTTCCGCCCGCACCGGAAGCTGTTTTACCTCGACATGGTGAGCGCGCTGGCGATCGCGGTGATCGACCTTGCCTTCCCGGCGGTGTCGCGCTGGTGCATGTACACACTGCTGCCGGCGAACGCCTGGCGCACATTCTGGACGGTGATGGCCGTCGTGACAGCCGCTTACGTGCTGCGTTCCGTGTTTTACTACGTGATCACGTACTGGGGCCATAACTTCGGCGCGCGCGTCGAGGCCGACATCCGTCGCGATCTGTTCCGGCACATCCAGGAACTGAACTACAGCTTCTTCGACCATAACCGCGTCGGCCAGCTCATGAGTCGCCTCACGACGGACCTGTTCGACGTGACGGAGATGGCGCACCACGCCCCGGAGGACATCTTCATCAGCTCGGTGACGATCCTCGGCGCGCTCGTCATCATGTTCACCATCCAGTGGCGGCTCGCGCTCGTGCTGACGCTCATGCTGCCGATCTTCCTGTCGGTGGTGCTGCGCTGCCGTTTCCACATGCGCGACGCCTCGCGCAAGGTGAAGTCGACGGTTTCCCTGATCAACACCGAATTCGAGTCGGGTCTGTCCGGCATCCGGACGGCGAAGGCCTTCGCGAACGAGGGGGAGGAGCTCGAGAAGTTTGAGAAGGCCAATGCAGGCTACCGGAGCGCGAAGTTCGGGTTCCACCGCGCGATGGCGGAATTTCACTCGACGATGGAGTTCTGCCTCTGCATGATGTCCGTGGTGGTCATCGCGGTCGGCGGCGCCCTCATCATGAACGACCAGCTCACCGTCATTGACCTGATCGCGTTCAGCATGTATGTGTCGGCTTTCGTGAATCCGATCCGAAAGCTCGCGAATACCACGGAGGTGATCGCGAACGGCACGGCGGGGCTGCATCGCTTCGTGGAGCTGATGCGGACCGAGCCGGAGCTCCAGGACAGCCCTGGCGCGCTTGCGCTGGAGGACGTGCAGGGCGAGATCCGCGTCGACCACGTGTCCTTCGCGTACCAGAAGGGGCACGGCATCCTGCACGACGTGTCGCTCGACATCCGACCGGGTGAGACGGTGGCCTTCGTCGGTTCCTCCGGCGGCGGCAAGACGACGCTCAGCCAGCTGATTCCGCGTTTCTACGATGTTACGGACGGCGCGATCTACCTCGACGGGCACGATGTCCGCATGGTGACGCAGGAGTCCCTGCACCAGAATATCGGCGTCGTCTCGCAGGACGTGTTCCTGTTCGCCGGCAGCATTGCCGACAATATCCGCTACGGTCGCCTCGATGCGACGATGGAAGAGGTGATGCTTGCGGCCGCGAAGGCGGAGATCGCGGACGACATCGCAGCGATGCCGGAGGGCTATCAGACCAATGTCGGCGAGCGAGGTGTCCTGCTCTCCGGTGGTCAGAAGCAGCGGATCTCCATCGCGCGGATATTCCTGAAGAACCCGCCGGTGCTGATCCTCGATGAGGCGACCTCCGCGCTCGACAGCGTGACGGAGGCCCGCATCCAGGCGACCTTCGAGAAGCTGTCCCAGGGCCGCACCACGATCGTCATCGCACACCGGCTCGCGACCGTGAAAAACGCGGACCGCATCGCCGTCATCGACGACGGCCGCATCATCGAGCTCGGCAGCCACGACGAGCTCATGGCCCGGAACGGCGCCTACGCCGCCCTGGTGCGCACCCAGGAACTCAAGTCTTAAGAATTTCGTAAGGGGGTCAGACCCCTGTCCGCGCAGATTTTTTACATGGAGGTAAGATATGAAGGTTTTAATGCTGAACGGAAGTCCAAAGGCAGATGGGAATACGAATCGTGCGCTCACGGAGATCGGCGAGCAGCTGAAGAAGGAGGGCATCGATTATGAGATCTTCCAGATCGGCGGGCAGTCGATCCGGGACTGCATCGGCTGTGGCCAGTGCACGGAGAAGGGATGTGTGTTTGACGATGATGTGACGAATGCTTTCATCGCGAAGGCGAAGGAAGCGGATGGCTTCATCTTCGGCACACCGGTGTACTATGCGCATCCGAGCGGACGGATCCAGTCGCTGCTCGACCGCGCATTCTATGCCGGTGGCGCAGCCTTCGCGTTCAAGCCGGGCGCAGCGGTCGCGGTAGCGAGACGTGCCGGCACGACCGCATCTGTCGATGTGCTCGAGAAGTACTTCGGCATCAACAACATGCCGACCGTGCCGTCCACCTACTGGAATGTCGCGCATGGCCGTGTGCCGGGTGAAGCCGCGCAGGACCTCGAGGGTATGCAGACGATGCGAAACCTCGCCCGCAACATGGCGTGGATGCTGAAGTGCATCGAGGCCGGACGGAAGGCGGGCATCGACCACCCGGAGGTGGAGAAGGGCACCCGTACGAACTTTATCCGCTGATGTTTTCGACAGAAAAGCCGACGATCGCAGAGGACCGGAGGGCTCTCGACTGAGGCAGGCGTAGATTTTCCGAGCGGAGGGCACGGCGTTTCTGTGCAGCCGGAGAACATACAAAGAATTAAATATTTTTATATAAGCGACAACGAAAATTAAAATCCACTTGCATATAGTATAGACTTATGGTAGTGTTACCACATTGTTTCACCCGTTGAAGTGTTAGGAATCGCGAGAAACCGAACATGGAGGGCGCTTTGGAGAATTCCATTCAGTTGGATGCCGAAGGTGTAAGGTGCGCATGCGCCGAATCTCTCAGGCAAAAGAACGAAGCTGCAAGTGAAATCATCGTGTGTACAACGTCGTACACGTATTTGTATTTGCGTAGAAGTTCTTGAGCCTGCCGGAAACGGAAAGGCTCTTTTTTTCGCGAGCAACGAGCCAAAGTCCCATGCTCGCATGGGACCTTGGCGACTGCCGCGAAATCCGTATGAACGAGCGGAGCGAAGTTCTTACGGGCCTGGCGAGCAACGAGGCCGGCCACCAGACCGCGGCACCATCCTTCAATTCTCCGAAGTGACAGCACATCATGATTTTCAGGGGGTTCTACATTATGCTGCTATCACTTGTCCAGACGATCAATTCCTATCTGTCCGACTACGTGCTCGTGATCCTGCTTCTCGGCGTGGGTCTCTGGTACTCCATCCGAACCGGCTTCGTCCAGATCCGCTACTTCGGCTATGGGATGAAGAAGACCTTCGGTGAGCTGAGTCTCTCCGGTAAGAAACACGCCGCCGGCATGTCCTCCTTCCAGGCCCTCGCGACGGCCATCGCGGCCCAGGTCGGCACCGGCAACATCGTCGGCGCGAGTGGTGCGATCCTCACCGGCGGCCCGGGCGCGATCTTCTGGATGTGGGTCATCGCCTTCTTCGGCATGGCCACCATCTACGCGGAGGCGATCCTCGCGCAGGAGACGAGAGTGGTCCGTGAGGATGGCAGTATCCACGGCGGCCCGGTCTACTACATCACGACCGCATTCCGCGGTCACTTCGGCCAGTTCCTCGCTCACTTCTTCGCGGTGGCGATCATCCTCGCACTCGGCTTCTTCGGCTGCATGGTGCAGTCCAACTCGATCGGCTCGACGATCAGTACCGCGTTCGGTGTGCCGTCGTGGCTCGTCGGCATTGCCCTCGTGATCTTCTGCGGTGCCATCTTCCTCGGTGACGTCAAGCGCCTCGCGTCCGTGACCGAGAAGGTCGTGCCGGTGATGGCGCTCGTGTTCCTGATCGGCGGCCTCGCGGTGCTCGTGCTGCGCATCCAGTATCTGCCGGCGACCTTCGCGATGATTTTCCGCTATGCCTTCCAGCCGCAGGCCATCATCGGCGGCGGCTTCGGTTATGCCCTGAAGACCGCGGTCAGCCAGGGTGCGAAGCGCGGTCTCTTCTCGAACGAGGCCGGTATGGGTTCGACCCCGCATGCGCATGCGCTGGCCAATGTCTCCTGCCCGCATGAGCAGGGTGTGGTCGCGATGGTCGGTGTTTTTATCGACACCTATGTGGTGCTGACCCTGAACGCGCTGGTCATCATCTCGACGCTGTATACCAGTGACGGCATCCTCGCGGGCGGCGTGATCCCGGAGACCATCGGCAAGGCCAATCTCGCGCAGACCGCCTTCGGCACCGTCTTCGGCGAGCGCCTCGGTGCGATGTTCGTCGCCGTCTGCCTCTTTTTCTTCGCCTTCTCGACAATCCTCAGCTGGAACCTCTTCGGAAAGATCAACGTGATCTGGCTCTTCGGCGACAAGGGCAGCCGCGTCTACACCCTGATCGCCCTCGTCTTCATCTTTCTCGGCACCCTGACCTCCAGCGACCTCGTGTGGGAGCTCTCCGACATGTTCAACCAGCTCATGGTCGTGCCGAATGTCATCGCCCTGTTCGCCCTCACCGCCCTCGTCGTGAAGAACGTGAACGTCGCGAAGTCCTCCTCTTAAGAATGTCTTTCGGACGGCGACATCGTCTTCCGTATAAACTGAAAAGCTCTGGACTCGAGATGAGTTCAGAGCTTTTTTCGTCGTGTGGCTTGTCGGCCGAAGCGGGATTCCCTTCCGTTTACACATCGGCCATCTTAAGAATTTCGTAAGGGGGTCTGACCCCATTAAATTTTTCTAAACAAAATCTAAACAAAAGTTTATGGGGTCAGACCCCTGTGTGTGCCCGGGAGGCAGATGTCTTCCGGGTGGCGACAGCGTCATGCAGCTGCCGGCGCGCATCCCCCAATGCGGCACCGGTGCGGTCTCAGACCTCGAGGTCGAGCAGTGAGACGTACTGCTGGCCGCCGTGCATGTCGCGCTCGTTGCGGCTGCCCTCGATCGGAACGCGCGGAAGACTGATCTTCGCGACGCAGATGCTCTTCAGACAGTAGATCTCGAGGTCGGCGGGCTGCACCTGGTAGCAGGCAGCGATGTCCGCCCGATGACGCTCGAACGAAGCAGCCACACGCTCTGTGTCGCCGACATTGGCACAAAACGCATCGATGGTCAGCCAGAACGGGCCGGCGTTTTTACTACGGATATACTTGACAGTGGATTCAATCGTATTCATATTTCCTCCTCGGATTTCTCAGATTTCATCATAGTGGAAGCGCACCAGCTCGAGCGGGTCGTCGACGGACACCGTGTGGTAGAGCTTGAACTCGTAGATCGCGCCACGCTCCATCTCGGCCGGAGAGAAGAGGAAGCCGTAGGACGGCATCTGCTTGCCCTCGAAGATGTTGTGGTGGAGCAACAGCGGGTTGAAGGCCTTCGTGATCTGGGTGGCCTTTTCCTGCGTCTCGGCGGTGACAGTGAGCATCATGAGGAGCTCGTTCGGGACGTACCCTTCCGAAACCGGCATGCCGGAAACGCCGTTGTAGCCGTACGGACGGAGCCAGAAATCGTAGCTGTCACGCGGCACGCCGGCCTTTTCTAGTTTGTCAATGCCGGCGGCCGAAACGGCTTCCACCCAGCGCATCGGGTCCTGCATCACCTTGCGGTCGCGGATGCCGACCATGCTGACGGTCTGGAAGCCGACGGGGCCGGAGCCCTCGAGCTTCATGGTATATGGAAGATACTCGATCGTCGTGCCCTCGACGCGAACCGCGGTGTCGGAGAGCGCCGTGTAGCTGGAGTGCGTGGTGTCGATGCGGATGCCCGGCTCGGTCAGCTGAATCGGGTTTGCATTCTCATAGATCAGGTGGGCAGAAACGGAGTACGGTGATACCGTCGCGCCCGGCTGAACGGAGTGAATCGTGAAGCCCTTCTCGTCGAGCTCCATGAACACGCCGCCCGGAAGACCGGCGCTGGTGCAGACGCCGCCGCACTCGACGGTCTTCGCTGCATGCCAGCAGGAGGCCGGGTCACAGCCCTTCATCAGCGGATACGCCGCCATGACGGCGGTATCGGTCGAGCGTCCGCCAATGATGATGTCCGCCCCGTTTCGGAAGGCCTCCTGGTACGCCTCGGCACCGAGCAGTGCCACGATCGTGCTGCACTCATCGAAGGTCTTTTCAGAAATCTCCGGCGCACCGTGAAGCGCCGAAATCATTCCCTCGCGATATTTCGCCTTCATCGTCTCCGCGTTCTGCTGGGAGTAGATGCGGGCGATTTTTTTATGAATGCCGGCCTCAGCGCAGATCTCGGTGATCAGCTGGTAGGCCATGTCGACGCCCTCATCGGAGCCGCAGGTACCGGCGGAGCCGATGGTCATCGGGATGCCGAGCCGGTCGGCACCCAGTACCATGCGCTTAAGATCGCGCTTCACATCCCGGATCGAATACTTGCCGTGGCCGGAGCCGAGATAGTATGGACCGGAATCGGTGGAACCCGCGTCGCTGGAAATGATGTCCGGCTTCATCGCGAGACCAGCCTCGAACGCCTCCTCGGTGCAGTTGAGCCCGACGGCACCATACGGAACGAAAACCTTCACGTTTGTCATATGAATCCTCCTGTAGGTTGAGATCAGAGCGGTGCAGTGACGACCGGCTGCGGATGACGATGGCGTCGCCTGTCAGCATTGCCAGCTGTGTTTGTGCATTATGTAGTGTCTTTCGACAGCTGCGGATGGCATGTCCGCGATCACTGCGTCGCTTTTTTACTATGCATCCATCATAACGTCTGGTATGATAATGTAAAATACAGATATAATCATATGTACATAACATCTGCGTTATGCATTGGGCCAATGTTTCCATCTGTATGCGAACCCGCTGGTGAAGCAATGGGCACCAGGTATCGGCAGCGACCGGAGGGGAGTGAGGAACGGACGAAATGGAGCGAATTATGATCAATGAGAAGAGAATTCAGTATCTGCTGATGGTGGCGGAGGAGCAGAACATCACGAGTGCGGCGCGGAAACTTTTCGTGTCGCAGCCGGCGCTGAGCCGCATGATCCTCGACATCGAACAGGAGCTCGGTATGCCGCTGTTCATCCGGGATCGTGGGGCAGTGAGACCGACGCAGGCGGGCGAGGTATACCTCCGCGGTTGCCGGGAGGTTCTCGCCATCGACCGGGCGGTGAAGCGCGAAATCTCGGATCTCCGGAGCAGTCGCCGGGGAAAGATTACGCTCGCGGTTACAGCATTGACCGGCGAGTTTTTGCTCCCGCGTATCCTCTCGGATTTCGAAGCGGCGTACCCGGAGGTGCAGCTCGAGCTCCTCGAGGCGCGCACGATGGCGCTCTCCGAACTCGTGAAAAACGGAAAAGCCGACCTCGCGCTCGTACGGAAGCAGGAGACGAGCGAGCTGAGCTACGAACGCGTGATGGAAAACCCCGTTTACCTCCAGCTCCCGCAGTTTTACGTGGAAGCCTGCGGCGTCAATTTCCGCGCAGGCATCGAAAATCCGCCGATCTCCCCGCGGGTCCTCGACGGGCAGCCGGTCGTGCTGCTGAAGGAGGGGCGTGGGCTTCGTGAGGAGACAGATCGCCTCTTCTTGCAGTACGAGATCACGCCCTCGAAGATCGTCGAAACCGAAAACATCCACCTCGCCCACCAACTCGTGAACCTGAACAAGGGCTTCACCTTCATCCCGGACTTCGCCGTCCACGACTTCTTCCATGACGACGCCGAGAGCATCTACTGTCAGCTCGACGGCTACACGATGACCCGTCCGCTCTACGCCTGCTATGCCCGGAACCGCTACCTCACCGCCGCCGAGCGCCGGCTCATCGAACTCATCGCCGGACTTTGATACGCCCTGATCCCGGATCTGTCGCCGCGAAGTCTTCATCTTAAGAATTTCGTAATTGGATCAGACCCCATAAACTCTGGGGCTGAATATTAAATTTGTGCAAAATTCACTGATTTGTAAGAAAATATGCGCAAACAACGAACATTTTTCCTTCTATCTATGATAAATTAATAGTAGAGAACAGGTGTCGGGCAGCGCCCGGTCATCCTGCGAGTGTTCGTGATTTAAAGAGTGGTGGATGACTGGGGATGCTGTATATTTCCAGCCATTTCGTCGTATCTGTCATTCTCGTCTGGAAAGGAGGCGTATGATGCATAGAAAAGAGTATGAGAAGTTCAGCGCAGGCGATGCGATGATAAACGCGCGTGCTGTGAAGAATAGCACTGGCGATGAAAGTTTAAACGTGGCCGATGCGAGTAGAGTGAGCGCGGGGCGGTGTTCGAGCCGGAAACTCTCTGCCGGCTGTCGGGTGAGGCTGTGCCTCTTCAGCACGCTTCTTCTCCTCACGCTGCTTTCGGGCTGCGGCGGGAAGAAGCAGGCGCAGGCGGGGCCGAAGCCGTCCGGCGGCACCACGTCGAAGGTGGAGAGCACGGACAAATCGACGTCGGTGCTCCCGGAGGACCTCGACTTCGAGGACCTCGATGAGGATGCGAAGGAGCAGCTGCTGAAGACGCTCGTGCAGGACAGCTACACCTTCGAGGGCGAGGTGAGCGACGGCCCGGCGGACCGGACCGAAGTGTCCTATCATGTGCCGAAGATCTGCTCCGACAGCGCGGGCGCGAAGGAGATCAACCAGGCGATCGCGCAGGCCTGCGAGGATGTGACGAGCCAGAAGGCGGACGAATACGTGGGCTGGATCGAGGTCGACTACGACAGCTACCTGAACGGCGACACGCTGAGCCTCATCCTCACGAAAAGCAGCAATCTCGACGATTATACCGAGTACTACGCGTACAACCTGAACCTCACGGACGGCACGCGTATGTCCGCGAAGGAGCTCGCGAAGCTGCTGGTCCGCGGCGTGCCGACCGAGGACGACGATGACGAGGCGCCGCCGACCCTCGAACTCCAGGGCGGCGAAACCGCCGAGGCTGCACTTCTTCGCGTGATCCGCCGGGCCGCCGCCTACGAGTTTGACCAGTCCGTGCGCTACATGTACGATTCTGATTTTTACAGCAGCGCGAGCGAGGACGAGCGTCAGAGCATCTACGCTGAGTTCATGAAGTACCGCATGCAGACCCTCGCCGACGACAACATCACGGCGGACCTCCCGATGTATCTCGACGACGACGGCGAGCTCGTGGTCGCGGTGCCGCTCCATGGGATGGCGGGCGGCGGTCTCTACTGCACCGAGCTCAAGCCAATGCAGACGATCTATCAGTATGATGCTGCTTCGGATCGTGTTCTCTCCGGAGAGGACTGGGAAGACAAGCTTGAAGACGCACGCGAGGCGGGGGAGACCCTGGATGCGATGAACGCGGAGCGGCGTGATCTGAACCTCAGCTTCGACGACGCGGTGTTCATCAATTATGAAGATGGCCGCATGACCGTCCGCATCGAGCAGAACGACTGGACCGAGGCTGCGTTTGGGGTCGGCAGCATTGAATATGGCAGAGAGTATGAGGTTGACGGCGTCTATAAGGATTATGCGAGCGCGGAGCTGCTGACCATCATGCACGGCGAGCATGTCGTGCCGACCTTCGTCTCGACCGACGGCATGATCGCGTACCTCGACCTCTACCACGGCGCGTGGGGCGGCCACTTCTGCCTGACCGAGCCGGCTTACGGGATCGTGAACGTCGAAGCGATCGCCGAGGGCAATGCTTCCGCCATCGCAACGGCGCTGGAGACGAACATGTTTGGGCAGAGCGACACGTTTGCGCGCGATGTGATGGGGCTTTACGAGAACGAGGGCTGCACGACGGAGACGAGCTTCGATACCGATGCCGGCACGAGCTACACGGATCGCTTCTACCTCGGCTTTGATTCGGACGATCCGTCGAAGTTCCTTTATCAGGATGCCTGTGTGGACGCGGAAATCTCTCTGAATTACGAGGGCCGCTGCACCTGGCTCGGTATGAACGGACAGGGCCTCGTGTTCTGCGTCGAGTTTTACGATGAGGACCTCGGGCAGATGCATTACAGCACGTTCCAGATCCGCCGCGTGGAGGAAGTGAACGAGAAGACCGACGAGTGGTACGAGTACATGCGCTACCAGCACCTCGGCGGCTATGACCTCTTCGGCAGCGACGATGAAGTGCGTGAGCTCAGCCTCGAACGTGCCGATGCAGCAGAAGAGGATGGGATGACGGGAAGTTATGAAGAAGACGGTACGCTGAGTGCTGCGGATGCAGCAGAAAAGGAGGAGAGTATGAGTACTGGAAATCTGGCAGTTACGGGAACATTTGTAGACGGTGGGATGCTGAGTGCGGCGGACCGCGCGGCGATGATCGTCCTCGAGGATGATCAGTACAGCATGGTGGCGAAGCTTCAGGCGACGGCAACCGTGCATGATCTTCGCATCTACACCCTGGAAATGGATTTTTCGGAAGCAGAGGGCATCCGCTTCCATGGCACACAGCGGAGTCAGGTACCGGCACTCCAGGCCGGGCAGGCGATCTATCTGAAGCTCTCCTTCCCGGGTGACTCCCCGCACCACGGCATCTCTTACGTTGATGCCGGCGGCACCACCCACTACCTCTCCCTGATGCAGAGCGGCTTCGACGGCTCCCTCGCTTTAGGGGAAGAAGCAGCGTTCACGTGATGGATGGAACCCGTAGATGGAGAAAAGCCGGGCGGTTTTATAGCAAAGAATAGGCTTCGTTCACGTGATCGATGGGCCGTGCCCAGGAATCACCGGGAGAAGTGCAGAATTTGCTTCGTCTATGTACAGATGGCCGGCAGGACAGTGGCTTCAGTGGTCTCAGCTACCGCCGTGAAGCTGACTGGGACCGCTGGCGCTATGACTTTTAACAAAACAAGCCTGCGAAGCCTCTGTCACATCAGGTTTTATCAGATTTGACGCAATGTGAGTTTTTTGGGGAAAAGAGCATTACCCGGTTTTCGCAATATGACTTCCTGGAAAAATAAGACATTATGTTTTTTCGCAATAGACGAGCTTCGGAAAAAAGGACATTAGATTTTCTGGAAAATTGACACAAAATCGGCCATAATTTGAAAAAGGACATTACTTGAGCTAATGTCCTTTTTTCTATGGAAGCTCTATTGCGTCAAAACAGGGAAACACAGTCCCTGGAGAAGGGAAATGTTTGGGCAAACATAATGCCCATATTTTTCGAGTGGGCCTATTGCGAAAAATCATAATGCCCGAAATCTCCAGGGACGATTATTGCAAAAATCATAATGTCCGATTTTTTATATGGCGCCTATTGTGAAAAATCTCAAGTTTCCAGTAGGGAGACGATTCCGCGTGTACCTTCAGGGCAGCTTATTGCGAAAAAACTTGGATATACTTTATACTGAGTCGTAGCATCACTACAAACCAAGGAGATCATTCATGAATTTTATCGTCACCTATATCGAGCATTCCTGCTTCCTAATCGAAACGGAGGAGTGCTATCTGCTGTTCGATTACTACTGCGGTGAGGTCCCGCTGCCTGCCCTGGATCCGGCGAAGCCATTGCTGCTCTTCAACAGCCACGCGCACCACGACCACTTTTCGAGCAGCATCTTCCAGCTTCGCGACCGGTATCCGAACACCATCTTCGTGCTCTCGGCCGACATCCCAGTACCGGCGGCCGTCCAGCCGTTCACCTGTCCAATGCTTCCACACGAGCACCGTCTCGTTCAGCTTACGAACGGGCGGGCGGCTGTTGTGCCGGCATCCGTAGACACGCTGGTTCAGCCAATGGAGATGAAGTACCTGCAGGAAGCGCGTCGCAGTGCTGAAATCGAACAGACGACGGAGACTTTGATGACGCATCATTCGTCTCATGATGCACCGATCGCTCATAAGACCGCAGATACTCTGATCGCTCACATGACCCAGGATGCACCGATCGTCGAAATTCCGGTCGAAACGCTCCGCTCGAACGATGAGGGCGTTGCGTTCATCATTCGGCTCGGGGACCTCTCCATTTACCACGCCGGCGACCTCAATAACTGGTGGTGGGACGGTGATGTGGAGGATCAGAAGCTCGCGGATATCTATCATGAAGAGCTCGAGCGCATCCGCGGACGGCACTTCTCGACTGCCTTCATCCCCCTCGACCCTCGCCTCCAAGGCTGGTGGAAGGGCATCGAAGATTTCATGCACTATGCCGACGCCGACGCCATCTTCCCGATGCATAACTTCGGCGAAAAGGGACTCCCGAAGAAGTTCCTCGCCCTCGACTGCGCTTCAGGCTATAGATCCCGCGTCTTTGACGTCGAAGAGCCACTGACCACATGGAAGCTATGACCCAGAAGCAACGCCATAGAAAAAGGACCCTGCATTGAGCAAGGTCCTTTTTCTTAAGAATTTCGTAATGGGGTCTGACCCCATTAATTTCCGGCGGTCGTTTCCCGCCGGGCCTTCCGCTCGAGGTAGAGGAAGAAGGCGATGTTCAGGAGCACGCCGACGAGGGTGGAGGTCGGGGCGGCGATACCGATGCTTGTGAGGTTCGCGTCCGGCTGGATGCTCATGTAGTACGACATCGGCAGGCGCACGAGCAGGGTCTGGAAGAGGCCCTGGAACATGACGAAGAGCGTTTTACCGCTACCGTTAAAGTAGCCCATCATGCTGAAGAGGATGGCGGTGAGGAGCGTCTCCAGCGCGAAGCCGTGGAGGTACGCGAAGGCGTGCGTGATGACGGACGGATCGGTCGTGAAAATAGCGGAGAGTCGTCCACCCGCGAACCAGACGAGCAGGAACACGATGCAGCCGATGCTGAGGCCAATGCCTATGCCGGTAAACATGGATTTCTTCGCTCGTTCGGTCTTTCCCGCACCGATGTTCTGCGAGACGAAGGAGGACATCGACTGCATGAGGGAGCTCGGCACGAGCATCGCGAAGTTGACGAGCTTGCAGGCGACGCCGTAGCCGGAGGAAGCTTCGAGGCCGAGGCGGTTGACGAACGCACAGAGCGCGAGGAAGGAGAACTGCGTCAGGCACTCCTGCATCGCGAGCGGGATACCGATGGTCAGAAACTTTTTACACTCCGGGTTGAGACGGAAGTCGCGCTTCTCCAGCTTAAATGGAAGCTGCTTTTTCAGAAGAATGACAAGGGCACAGACGACGCTGACGGCCTGTGCGAGCACGGTCGCGATGGCCGCACCGGTCGCGTCGAGGTGGAGCCCCGCGACGAACAGTAAATCGCCGAAGACATTGACCACACAGGCGACGAGGACGAAGAGAAGCGGAGAGCGGCTGTCACCGAGACCGCGGAAGATCGCGGAGAGCAGGTTATAGGCGACGATGAAGAGGATGCCGCCACCGCAGATGCGGACGTAGCTGGTGGTGAGGGCGACGGCTTCCGTCGGGGCCTGCATCAGGACGGCAATCGCGCGTGCCTGTGTCACCATGAGGATGAAGAGAACGATCGACATCAGGGCGAAGACCAGCGTGGCACCGCCGAGCACACGACCGATGCGCTGCGCTTTGCCTTCCCCGAGGTAACGGGCGATCAGGACGGTGACGCCCATTGCGAGCTGGGTCACGACGAAGGTGACGAGGTTCAGCACCTGGCTGCCGGTCGACACCGCGGAGAGGCCGGTCGTGGAGCCGAAGCGCCCGACCACGAGCAGATCGACGGCACCGTAGGCAGCCTGCAGCACGAGCGCACCGAGAATCGGCAGCATGAAGGGCACGAGCTTCTGAAGGATGCTGCCCTCGGTGAAGTCGCTGATTGAATTATTATTTTCGGTTTGGATATCGTTTGTCTGGGTGTCTGATGTATGCATTGAACTGTGTTGTCCTTTCTGTGAAGATCACGCCTGCCTGGGCGCGGGCCCGGATACGCAGCGTAATAGAAGTGCCTTTTCGGGTGCTTACTGTTCGTTCATGATCCGGAACAGCTTTTCCACCGTGCGGATCATGCACGCGGCGTCGTCCTCGGAAATCTCTGCTTCGATCGCCGGCAGCAGCGCGAGGAAGGTGTCCTGGTTGTACTTCTGCGACAGCGCCCGGCCGGTTTCGGTGAGCGAAAGATAGGTCACGCGGCCATCCTCCGCGGAGCTTTCCTTGCGGAGATAGCCCGCCTGCTCCATTTCCTTCACGGTGCGGGTCACGCCCGGACGCGGCAGCCCGAGCTCGTCGCTGATGTCCGAGACCTTCACGCGCACCCCGCGTGCCTCCAGATTCTGAATCGCATCCATGTACTGGATAAACGCCGCTGTCACGCCCTTCGGCAGCGCCGGCAGCAGATCTCTCGCGCGCTTCGCGAGAAAACACGCATCGATCATGCGCTTGATCAGTTCGATCGTCATAGTGACCTCCTGTGGTATATTTCTGAGAGTGAACAGTACGAGATGCATCCATCTGGCTCAAAGCTTCACAGGCACAGAAACATCCATAAAAAGATACGCGGATGCATCATTTTCATACGTATTCATATAGTTGCTATTGGTAATTATAAGTGGTAATTATATGGATTCATACAGGGTTGTCAAGGAGATTTTGATATACATATTATCTATAGCCGACTCGAAATAACCGGTATTATACATGACCGAAGGCAGGTGTTATGATGACTGCATCACTTAAGAGAAGCTTACCCGAAAGGAGACGATATTATGGCAGAGTACAAGCTGT
This sequence comes from uncultured Oribacterium sp., assembly GCA_934229835.1. Lineage (GTDB taxonomy): Bacteria > Bacillota > Clostridia > Lachnospirales > Lachnospiraceae > Oribacterium. The sequence continues at coordinate 21,429 of CAKQED010000018.1, forward strand.
GGAACGCATTAAAGGAAGCGAAGAACTATAAGTGGGTGGAGCTTTCCCACTCGTTAAACAACGAGAGTCCGTACTGGTCGGGCATCCCGGAGGGTTCGGTCGAGCTTGGCACGACGGTGTGGGACTGGGGCAAGCCGGAGCTCGAGTGCCTGATCCAGACCTTCAAGTTCCCGGGCCAGTTCGGCACCCACATCGATTTCCCGGGCCACTTCGTGCAGGGGCGCGCACTGTCCGAGCAGTACGATGTGCATGACCTGATCTTCCCGCTGGCAGTCATCGACATTTCGGAGCAGGCAAAGCAGGACCCGCGGTATACCGTGACGGTCGACGACATTCGCGCATACGAGGCTGAGTATGGCGAGATCCCGGAGGGCGCGCTGGTGGCGCTCCGCAGCGACTGGTACAAGAAGTGGCCGGATATCGACTCGCTGTCGGGCATTGACGCCGATAGCCACGAGAATGCACCGGGCTGGTCGCTCGAGGCGCTCCGCTACATCTATGAAGTCCGCCATGCCGCCGCCAACGGTCACGAGACCCTCGATACGGATTCGTCCGCGGTCGCCGAGGCAGAGGGTGATCTCGCCTGCGAGCGTTATGTCCTCGACCAGGGCAAGCTTCAGGTAGAAGTCCTCGCGAACCTCGATCAGGTGCAGCCTGCTGGCGCCGTCGTTCTCATTTCCTACCCGCGCATCGAAGGCGCGACCGGCCTCCCGGCTCGCGTCTGGGCCATCACAGAGTGATTGAGCCAATGCTGTAACCGGGCAGCACGTACCGCCGCGTCATGTGCTTTTACGCTCAACGAAGGATACGCTTCGCACCAGATGACTGAAAGCATGAACGTCTCCCATACCAGTGACATCCGAAAACGGGAGTGCATCAGAATTTCGTAATGGGGTCAGACCCCATCAGTTGGGTCCGACCCCATAAACTGCCGCCCCGTCACTTCCGCGCCTCGGCCTGGATCTTCCGCATGATGCGACGGAAAAGCAGCACCGACAGGACAGCGGCGGTGGCTTCAGTGATCCAGAAGGCGTGCCAGACGCCGGCGGCACCGATCGACTGACTCAGAAAATAGGCGAGTGGCAGGAGCACGACGATGTAGCGGGCGAGGGAGATCACGAGGGACTCCGCGCCCTTGCCGAGGCCCTCGAGGACGCCGGAGATGGTGACGGAGACGCCGGACAGCACGAAGCCGCGGCAGATGATGAGGAGCGCCTCACGACCAAGCAGGATGGTGTCCGCACTCGACGCGAAGATCCCGATGAGCTGGTTCGGCAGCAGGATGCAGAGCAGCGTACCGATCACCATGACGCCGCTCACCATCGCGAGTCCGGTGCGGAAAATCGCCTTCAGCCGCCGGAACTCGCCGGCACCGTAGTTGTAGCTGCAGATCGGTCGCATGCCCTGGACGATCCCGTTGGCGGTGAGGTAGATGAAGGTCTGCAGCTTGTAATACGCGCCGAGCACGAGCACATACGACGCGGAGTAGACGGCGAGGATACCGTTCAGCACGGTGATCATCAGGGAGGACAGCGCCAAATTGAGGGCTGCCGGGATGCCAATGCTGTAGACCTTTACGAGGGTGGCACCGACCTGGTGCATCTTCCGCGGAGCGATGCGGACCGGGATGTTCGCGAGGTCGCGGTAGTAGACGACGAGGTAGATAATGAGTGATACCACCTGCCCGATGCCGGTCGCCCAGGCCGCGCCGGCGATCCCCATGGCCGGGATCGGACCGAAGCCGAAGATCATGATCGGGTCGAGCACGATATTGACGAGACAGCCGATCAGCATGCTGATCATCGAAACCTTCATACGGCCGATCGCCTGAAACATCTTCTCATAGGAAATCGCGGCAGCATTCGGCACACCGAAAAGGAAGACGATACGTGCATACTCGGTGCCCAGGCGGATGATGTCAGCATTGTCCGAAAATCGTCCCACGAAGGCCGACATCCCGAAGATGCAGAGCACGCTGATGAGGATGCCGTGAAGGATGTTTCCGAGAAGACCGAGGGTCGCGGCGGTGTTTGCCTGCTTCTGAAGCCCCGCGCCGAGCGAGTACGCGATCACGGCGTTCATGCCGATGCCGTAGCCGACCGTCACCGCGATGAGCAGATTCTGCGCCGGGTAGACGAGGGACAGTGCGGTCATCGCCTGCTCGCTGATGCGCGCAACGTAGTAGCTGTCGATGATGTTGTAGAGCGAGTTCACGAGCATGGAAATCGTCATCGGAATCGCCATGGAAATCACGAGCGGCACGATCGGACGCTCCTTCATAAATGTCTGGTCCATTTTTTCTCCTCCATTCATAGTAATCGTTGCACATACCGGCTTCCCGGGATGACTGGTGGTCGGACCCCATCATGGCCCCGGAACAGGGATGCCGAATGTCCGATGGGGTCAGACCCCATAAACTGCATGAGCTTCATCTCGCTGTGCGGCGTGGTTATGTGAGCATAAAAAAGCCACGCAGCGGGAGGATGAGACCTCCCGGCTGTGTGGCGAAAAATAAAGCGCGCCTCGAGCGTCGCTTCAGAAAAATCCACTCCATATACATGGTTTTGGAGTGCTAATTTAACATTGATAGAAGTCACTTGTCAAGAGGGGCCAGACACCATCTTAAGAATTTCGTAATGAGGTCAGACCCCCATGGTCTCCCCCGCGAATCACGCCTCCGTCAGAATTCAAGATGATTTCTGCTCAAAAATGAAAAATATTTTCGTACAATCTGCATGAATATTTCGAAACATCTCGGATTTCGAAAATTAATTTCGCGGAACTATTGAATATTAAATATCAGTAGACTAAGATGGAAATTAATAAAAGCAGTGGAGGGGGATATGTCCATGCAATTCCGTATGGCCTTAGTATGTCCACTGCGCTAAGGAGGCTTGTATGATTAGCTTTTTCTTATGTCTGATCGCACTCGTCGCTGGCTATTTTACCTATGGTAAGCTCGTCGACAGCACCTTCGGACCGGATGACCGTGAAACACCGGCCGTCAGAATCAATGATGGCGTCGATTACGTCGTCATGCCACAGTGGAAGCTGTTCCTGGTTCAGCTTCTGAACATCGCCGGCCTCGGCCCGATCTTCGGTGCCCTGCAGGGGGCACTCTGGGGCCCGGTCGTTTTCCTGTGGATCACCTGTGGTACCATCTTCGCCGGTGGTGTCCATGATTACTTCTCCGGTATGCTTTCCGAGCGAAACAACGGTGGATCCATCTCGGAGGTCACCGGTAAGTATCTCGGTGGCGTAATGAAGAACGTCATGCGTGTATTCTCAGTCGTTCTCCTCATCATGGTCGGCACCGTATTTGCGAAGGGCCCGGCCAGCCTGATCGTCAAGATGATCGATCCGGCAGGCACCGGCACCGGACTGCTGGCGAACGGTTCCTTCTGGCTCGCCATCATCCTGCTGTACTACTTCATCGCCACCTTCATCTCGATCGATGCCATCATCGGACGTATCTACCCGATCTTCGGTATCTGCCTGATCGCGATGGCCGTCGGTGTTATCTTCGGTATCATGACGAATCCGGCCTACACGATCCCTGAGATCTGGACGAACTTCTACAACATGCACCCGAAGGGAACCCCGATCTGGTCCTTCATGTTCATCACCGTCGCCTGCGGCGCGATTTCCGGATTCCATTCCACCCAGTCCCCGCTGATGGCACGTTGCCTGAAGAGTGAGAAGCAGGGCCACTTCGTATTCTACGGCGCAATGGTCGGCGAAGGCATCATCGCCCTCGTATGGGCCGCTGCCGGCTGCGCGATCTATGAGAAGACCGGTGGACTTTCGACCGGACTGCAGGAGAGCCTCGCAGGAGGTCAGTCTGCCGCCGTTTACGACGTCTGCATCAAGACCATGGGCTCCGTCGGTGTCGCACTCGCGATGCTCGGCGTTATCGCCTGCCCGATCACCTCTGGTGATACCGCCTTCCGTTCCGCACGTCTGACCATCGCCGACTGGGCCGGCCTCGACATGAAGAACTGGAAGACGAGACTGGCACTCACCATCCCGGTACTCGGTGCCGGTGCCATCATTTCCCAGCTCGACTACACCATCGTATGGCGTTACTTCAGCTGGACCAACCAGACCCTCGCGATGATCGTCCTCTGGGCCGCATCGATGTACCTCTTCCGCGAGAAGAAGAACTACTGGATCACCGCTGTACCGGCGACCTTCATGAGCGCCGTCAGCGCGACCTACTTCATCCTCGCACCGGAGTGCCTCGGCGGCTTCGTGAACCAGAAGACCGCAGAGGGCGCGACGATTTATAACACCATGATCGCTTATCCGATCGGCATCATCGTCGCCATTCTCTTCCTCGGTCTCTTCCTGAAGGCTACGAAGAAGCCTGCGAAGGCCTGAAACCGCATCAACCTCTTTCCCGCACCGAGCCGCCTGCATCCCTCCATCTGGCTTCGGCCAATGCTTCCATCAGGATGCGCTGACGCGGGGGGAGTTCATGGAACACTTCACCCTGACTCGGCCGATACATCCATCAGGATGCGCTGACGCGGGAGAGTTCACTGACAACCGAATATTTTAGCGAAAGGCGGAGGTGGCGGCACTTCCGCCTTTTAGTTTAAATGCAGGTGTATCATGTAAAATCTCTTTACACCATACGCTGTCGTGCTAGGATTACATGTAAAGAATCATATGCGATCTATGCAGCGGATCATATCCGGGTATGAATAAAAAAATGCCGTGTATCAGGATATGAAGAACATGGATGCGACTGCATATATCCGAATACCAAACTATCAAACAGCAAAGGATCGACGAAATTATGGGAATGTTTTTATCAGCCGTGGCCACGGATCTCTCTCCGGAGGAACTGAATATCGAAAAGAAGCACATGGTGAAGATCGGGCGTCTCGGCGTCAGCGACCGGTCCGTGTTCCTGTCATCGCTGATGCTGGACCGAAGCCGCTACGTCCTCTTCACGGACATGAACCGCATCTTCAAGCAGCTCGCGATGTCGAAGGGCGGCTTCACCGGCAAGGGCATCTTCGGCAGTATGGCGTACATCGTCGTGGAGCTGAAGAGTGGGCACCAGATCCGCTGCGCCGTGCAGGCTGAGCCGATCGCGGACACGCTCCTCGAGGAAGTCGCGAAGCGCTGTCCGGAGCTCCCGACCCACAGCCGCGAGGCCGAGCAGAAGCTACGTGCTGCGGAGGAGGAAGAGAAACGGCGTTACGCCGAGCATCTCACGCCGACTGCCGAAGCGACGATTGAAAAACTCGAGGCGGAGAAGGCGACGCTCGAGAAGCAGCCGGCGCTGTACCGGCAGCTCGCCGCGTCTGCGAAGCAGCTCCGCATCGTCCAGCGCGTGAATCCGAGCGCGAAATGGGTGGCCCTCGTCGTGCTCATCATGGCCATCTGCGCGACGGTCTTCGGCATTGTCCGACTCCTGCAGGGCGGCACGACCGCGATCTACGTCGTGTTCTTCGGCTTCGCGATCATCTTCCTCCTCGCCGCATCGCGTGTGCTGCCGAACGCACAGAACAACGTGCAGAAGGTGCGTGAGGCCAATGCTTCGGCCGTCGCACAGATGGAGCGCGCGCTCGTCGGTGAAGCCCTCGACGTGCCGGCCCGCTATGCCCACCCGGTTGTGCTCGAACGCATGATCCGCGTGATCCGCGAGGGCCGCGCTGAAACCCCGGCGGACGCCCTCGCCCTCGTGAAGAAGGACCTGCAGGCCCTGAACTCGAGCGTCACCGTCTCGCAGAAGGAGTATGACGAAGTCGTCGAAATCAAACCCATGTTTTTGAACTTCGATTACGAGTAGTGGGACGAGATGTAAATATGAAAGTGCAAGAGAATTTAATTCAATTACTTCAGAAGGATGGCGTGGATTCGGATATTCTGAATCAGGCGCAGGCGTATGCTTCCGATGCATCTGGATTAACACAGGAGCTGGTGGCGAGGATCCCGACGCCGGAGTGTCCGTACTACGGGCGGGAGATCTGGGAGGCGGCGATCGCGGCGCTTCTCAGCGGGCGGAATCTGCTGCTGTCGGGGCCGAAGGCGACGGGCAAGAACATCCTCTGCGAGAATCTGGCGGCGCTGTTTGAGCGTCCGGTGTGGGATGTGTCCTTCCATGTGGGGATGGATGCGGCGGCGATGATCGGGGCGGACAGCTTCGATGGAAGTCGGGTCGCGTTCAAGCCGGGGCCGGTCTACCTCGCGGGTAAATACGGCGGCTTCGCGGTGCTCGACGAGATCAACATGGCGAAGAACGAGGCGCTGGCGGTGCTGCACAGTGTGCTGGATCACCGGCGCGTCATCGATGTGCCGGGCTATGAGCGGCTGCAGCTTGATCCGGCAACACGTTTCATCGCGACGATGAACTACGGCTACGAGGGCACGCGGGAGCTCAATGAGGCGCTGGCGTCACGTTTTCTCGTCATCGCGATGCCGATCATCTCGGAGGAGAACCTCTGCCGTGTGCTCGAGGGACGCTTCCCGACGATCCGGAAGAGCTGGCGTGACCAGTTCGTGAAGCTCTTTTATGAGCTCAATGACAAGGCGGAGCATGCGGAGATTTCGGAGCGGGCCGTGGACCTGCGCGGCCTGCAGGATGCGATCGGCCTCATGCAGCTCGGCATCTCTATCCGCATGGCCCTCGACATGGGCATCGTCAATAAGTGCTTCGACCCGCATGAGCAGCAGCTGATCCGCGACGTGATCACCGCGCGGATCCCGGACCACGGCGGGAGAGAGGTATTTGACTGAGGTAAAATATGGCAGGAACAGAAGACGAGCGGAAAAGAGCGGAAAATCTGGTGTGGACGGCAGCGGGAGACTATGCCTTCACGCCGGATTTTCTGTCGTTTACGGACGACGGCAGCGCGGACCTCTACATGAACCTCGTCATTGGGCTCACGCATAAGTGGCTCGGTCGCCCGACGGAGGCGCTGCTCGAGGAGGTGTCCCGGAGCCGGCGCGCGGCGATCCTCAGCGACACCCTCTGGCTCGGCATTGAGTCCTACGTCTATGCGCGTGAGCTGCCGTCCCGTCCCGCGCTTGAGGCGCTTCGTGCGCAGCATGCCGAGGCGTATTTTGCACGCCTTCAGAACCTGAATCGCCAGCAGTGGATGGCGGAAAACAAGCGCCTCCTCGACCAGCAGACGATCCGCTGGAGCCGCGTGCTCGGCCGGAAAACGCGGGTCTACGCGCCTGACCGCAGGGCCCTCGCCACTGCCCTTGAGCTCGATCCGGCCCTCTGTGCGGACGAGGTGGCCGCCACCCTTCGCGCGATCCTCACGCGCTTTTTCGCCTACCGCGGAGAGGCGGAAGAGAAGCCCGTGCACATTCGCCTGAACACGGTGGAGGCCTGGATTCTGCAGCACGTTTTCAGGACCGAGCACCAGCACACCGACACGCTGATGATGAAAAACACGTACGCGGCCAATGCCTCCGTCGGGACGCCGGTGGCGTCGGATGGCAAGCACGGCGGCGCGGGGACGATGGGTGAGCGCGCCTACATCACAGCCTGCTTCGGACGCTCGCTGTATACGGACGAGGAGCTGCAGCAGCTCGAGGCGCGGCTCTGCGTCGGCGGGCACCGCGGCTGCCACGTGTATGTGACGGATGGGAAGTTCGGTATGGGCTCTTCGGATGGTCGGACCTGGTTGCGCGAGAAATCTGGTGCACAGATGAACGACATCACCCGGACAAATCAGAGAACGGAAGATGGGGCAGGAAAAGCTTCGGGGACAGGCACCCGGACAGATGTGGCCGCACCGCGTGGCGGCTTTTTCGACTCCGAGACCGCGAAGGTGCGGCAGGACAGTGCGCAGCAGGCGCTCGCGAACCGGCGCTTCTTCGAGTCGGAGGGAGAGCTTGCGCGCTCGCTCGTGCGGCGACTTTCGGCGCGCCTCGAGCTCACGCTGTCGGATCTTCGGGAGAACGTCGCGGTGCATGCCCCGGTGGGCCGCCTCGACCCGGTACGCGCTTGGCGCATGCCGGTCGTGCATGACCCGGATGTCTTCGAAAAGCAGCGCCCGGAGCGGGAGATGCCGCTCGATGTGACGCTGCTGCTCGATGCCAGCGCCTCACGCATGCAGATGCAGGAGCAGCTCGCCGCCGAGGCCTGGATCCTCGCAGAAGCGCTGAAAAACTGCCACGTGCCGGCCGCTGTCTGGAATTTCCGCTCGCTCCGCGGCTACACCGTCCTCGAGAAGATGAAGGACTTCTCAGAGCGGGACTGTGCGCATCTTTTTCATTTCTATGCCGCCGGCTGGAACCGCGACGGCCTCGGCCTGCGCCTCGCCGCGGAGGAGCTCCTGCACGGAAGTGGTCACAGCTTCGCTGCGTCTCATGTACCGGGTTGCAGCAGGACCAGTGATGAAGACGCAAGTACACGCATCCGCAACGCAACCGAATGTCGGACAGCAGGTGCACGTATTCGTGGCGCAGCCGCTGCTGGACATTCGAATGACCGAAAACATATCCTGATCGTCCTGACGGATGCGAGCCCGGATGACTCGACGCGCCTGTCATCCTGTGCGAAGTACCCCTTCGGCAGCGCCTACGAGGGACGTCCAGCGGTCGATGACGCCGCCGACGCCATCGCGGAGATGCGCGCACAGGGCATCCTCGTGTACGGACTTTTCCTCGGACGAACAGAAAACCTCGGGAACCTCAGCCTCATGTATGGCCATCATCAGGTCCGGATCCACGACATCAGCCAGCTCGCCCGCGCCGCCGGCGAGATCTTCACGAAGGCCGTCGAAGAGCTGTAAAACGGACATGGCACGTAGAACAGACACGATGTGTAAGATGAACACGATACGTAGAACGGACACGATGTGTAAAACAGTGAAACTATACACAAATGGACGATTTTAAGATTTGTGGATATGTTTTTTGGCATCGGAGGTGTTTTGAAACAGGGAAAGTATACATAAACGGTCATATTTGAAATTTGTGGATATAAAATCAGTTGATTTGCCTAACGGATGCAGCATTTCATATCCACTATTTTCAAAAAGTCAAGTTTGTGTATACTTATTAATAGAATTTAAGTTCCTGAGCCCCGAAATTCATATCCACTATTTATGAAAACACTTGTTTGTGTATAGCATACTTATAAGCGTATCTGATTTTCAGACCAAAACTATACATAAATGGCTGTTTTTGCAAATCGTGGATAGTCTGAGCCCGGATGTCATGTCCATGACGAAGTCCCAGGGTACGGAAAGCAATCTTGGTTTGCTGTAAAGAAGGAGGAAATTATGCTTCTGATCGAACTGGCGCTGCTGCCTGCCATCGTCCTCGTCCTCTGGATCTACCGCCAGGACCGGATCGAGAAGGAGCCGAAGGGCCTGCTTCGGAAGGTGTTTCTCTGGGGCGCGCTGTCGGTGATTCCGGCGGTCATCCTGGAAATGCTGCTCGAAGAAGTGCTGCTGGTCTTCGTGGACGCAGACACGCTCAGCTACCTAGCGCTCGAAAACTTCATCGGCGTCGCGCTGGTGGAAGAGTACTGCAAGATGAAAGCCGCAAAAAAGGTGGCCTGGAAGCATCCGGCGTTTAATTATCGCTTCGATGCCATCGTGTACTGCGTGACCTCGGCGCTTGGCTTCGCCGCCATCGAAAATGTCTTCTACTGCGTGGAGGAGGGTTTCGGCCTCGTCGCGTCGCGCGCCCTGCTGTCCGTCCCGTCGCACGCCATCGACGGCCTGATCATGGGCTATTATTTCGGCCTCGCGAAGGAAGCGGAGCTCGCAGGTGATCGGCGACGCCAGAAGCGTTTCATGCGCCTCTCCGTCCTCATGCCAATGCTTACACACGGGTTCTACGACTTTGCCCTGTCGCTGGACGCAGACTGGATCCTGCTTCTCTTTTTTGTCTTCGTCATCGCTCTCGACATCTGGGCGTACAAATTCGTGAAGAAGCAGGCGAGGGAAGACCGGATGCTCGCAGCGTAATTTCACAAAAACCGTATATAGCATTCTTGTGCCATTAGTTTTTTTAATCTTTGTTACAAACAAGCGATTTTCTGGCTGAGCGCCATTAGATGATTTTCGCAAAGGAAGGATTTCAAAGAGCGATGCCATTATATTTTCTGGAGTTTGTAACAAACAGGGCATTTTCAAGATGCGTGCCATTAAGTGACTTTTACAAATCATGGATTTCGGGGATCTGTGCCATTAGATTATTTCACAGACTAAGAAATATCAGACTCTGTGACATTAAGTATGCGGCGTCGAGACGAGCTCAGCTGGTGGTTTGCAGAAGAAAAGCAGAGAAGAGATAAAGTCACTGACTCGGAAATAAGCGGTTTTGCGTCAAAAATCGGGATTTTACCCGGATAATACTGGACGAGAGTGACGAGACTTAATGTCATAGACTCGCCAGGAAAGGAAACTGTGAAAAAGCCTAATGGCATACGCTCCGGATAAAGCAAATTTGCGAAAAAGCCGATGCTATTCTTCATCAACATGCCTGCACTCGTAAAATCCATGCAACGTCGGCAAGGCATGAAGATGGTTTTCAGTACCCGACATGCCTATGCTGTATTATTTTGAAGCTTTCTCATGATGTTTTGATGCAACATCACCCCTGCTGAACTGTTACTCTCTGGCAAGAAATTTTGTGCATCTTTCAAAAGAGGAATTGACAACGAGGGAAGAAATTTTTATACTTGTAAAAGTACATTAAATGAATAACCGGGAGACGTCATAAAGGGCGTACTCTCGGTTTTTTTAATGTGAATTCACGGAAGGAGGCCGGTAACATGAAAAAGAAAATCGCATTACTGCTGATCATCTGCAGCTTTTTTGTGTCGCTCTATGCGGTACTGGCCAGTGGCTCCGTGAAGTTAAACACTGCGCTTTCCGACAGCATCGTTTCCGTGGTAGAGACGGGAGAGAAGTCTTCTGCACCGGCTGATTCGCTCGAAAAAATCATCGCGGATTCGCTGGATTATCAGGAAGTGCGTGCTTCGGTGGAAGCCACCGTCATCAAACGTAACTATGCGCAGAAGCCAGATACTGTCTCGATAAAGGACAGCGCGGTTTTCGTGTGCATGGGCGTGATTTCTGTGCTTTTCAACATCTATTCCGGTGCCATCTGCGGGCAGAATATGCCTGAGACCGCATCATCTATTCAGCGATTCTATATTCTTAAATCCACGAAACTCAGAAACTAGATACAGTTCCGTCGAGGGATTCTGTCTCGACATTCACGTTCTGCCCGGTGGCAGAAACACGTGCGATGCGACGTATGTGCAGGCATACATGCTCTTTGGGCAGTAAGTAAAAGCACACAACGCGTGCACTGGTGAAAGTCTTCGTTCTGCCGTCGGCAGCAGCAAAAGAGGCATGAATCTGTTTGCAAACCCTGTATTTCACGCAGGGCATCTGTATGTACGCAGGACTCGCTGACGACGTGGATTCGGTTCTTCCCGGTGCCGCTTTCATGCGCTCAGTAGAGCGATGTGATCATACGATACTCTGCGTAGAAATAAACTATGCTTTAGAAGGAGGCAAGTATGATCAGTTTTTATGTTTGTCTGATTCTGCTGATCACCGGCTATTTCACCTATGGCAAGCTGGTGGACTGTACATTCGGACCGGATGACCGTGAGACACCCGCGGTCAGGATCAATGATGGTGTCGATTACGTCGTCATGCCGGAGTGGAAGCTGTTTCTCGTTCAGCTTCTGAACATCGCGGGCCTCGGCCCCATCTTCGGTGCACTGCAGGGTGCGCTCTGGGGTCCGGCTGTCTTTCTGTGGATCACCTTCGGTACGATTTTTGCCGGTGGTGTACACGATTACTTCTCCGGTATGCTTTCTGAAAGAAACAACGGTGGTTCGATCTCTGAGGTGACGGGCAAATATCTCGGAAAGGGCATGAAGAACGTTATGCGTGTATTCTCTGTCGTCCTGCTGGTTATGGTCGGCACGGTATTCGCAAAGGGCCCGGCAGGGCTTATCGTAAAGATGATCGACCCGAGTGGAAACGGTACCAATCTACTGTCAAATGGTACGTTCTGGCTGATTATCATTCTGACATACTACTTCATTGCTACCTTTATCTCGATCGATGCCATCATCGGACGCATCTATCCGATTTTTGGCTTCTGCTTGATTGCGATGGCGGTCGGCGTGGCGTTTGGTATCCTCACGAAGCCGGAGTATCAGATCCCGGAGATCTGGAACTGCCTGTATAATATGCATCCGAAAGGAACGCCGGTATGGTCCTTTATGTTCATCACCGTCGCCTGCGGTGCGATTTCCGGCTTCCACTCCACGCAGTCCCCGCTGATGGCACGTTGCATGAAGAGCGAGAAGCAGGGCCACTTTGTATTCTACGGTGCCATGGTCGGTGAAGGCATCATCGCCCTGATCTGGGCGGCTGCCGGCTGTGCGATCTATGAGAAAACCGGTGGACTCTCGACCGGACTGCAGGAGAGTATCGCGGCCGGACAGTCCGCTGCTGTGTATGATGTCTGCATTAAAACGATGGGCTCCGTCGGTGTCGCACTCGCGATGCTCGGTGTCATCGCCTGCCCGATCACATCGGGTGATACCGCGTTTCGTTCCGCACGTCTGACCATCGCCGACTGGGCTGGTCTTGACATGAAGAACTGGAAGACGAGGTTAATGCTGACGATCCCGGTGCTCGGTGCCGGTGCCATCATTTCCCAGCTCGACTACACCATCGTATGGCGTTACTTCAGCTGGACGAATCAGACCCTCGCGATGATCGTCCTCTGGGCGGCCTCGATGTACCTCTTCCGTGAGAAGAAGAACTACTGGATCACTGCTGTACCGGCCACCTTCATGAGTGCCGTCAGCGCGACCTACTTCATCCTCGCACCGGAGTGTCTCGGCGGTCTCGTGAACCAGAAGACCGCGGAAGGTGCCACCATTTACAACACCATGGTTGCGTACCCGATCGGCATCATCGTCGCCATCCTCTTCCTCGGCCTCTTCCTGAAGGCCACGAAGAAGCCAGTGACGACAAAAGCCTGACATGTGCAGACCTGTCAGGAAGTGAGATGCATCGCCTTGGTCCAGACGGACAGAAGTCGGGTCTTGGTTTTAAATGCATAATTTGATTTAGCTGACCTCACAATTTATTGTTTCCCTATGGAGGCGATGGCTTATCCCCTTATATACGAGCCATCGCCTTTCCTATGTATACTCTCGGCTATTTTGATGAAAATCCACGAAAGGAGGACTGGCGAATGAAGAAGTATATAGCCATCGTTTTATTCATATGCTGCTTTTTCATATCGTTATATACGACGACGGCCAGTGGCTCCGTGAAGTTAAACGATGTGCTGATGGATACTGTTTTAAGTGACGAAGAGAAGTCAGCAGTATCTGCGACGGACGCTCTGTCTACCAGCTTAGGAAACCTGATCGATTATCAGGAGATTCGATCTTCAGTCGAAACAGCCTCACTCGATCTTTATGCTGCAGCCAGACGAGCCGTCAGAACAGGTTTTCAACGTGCGACGGTCCTTTTTTACATCCGTATACCTTCTGTACTTTGCAGTATCTATCATTATGATGTATCGCGGATGTTTATCATGCCGCCTGCATATATTTCACAAGCGAATCTTATGATCGAATCCAAACGATTACGAAATTAAATCCCCCGAGATGACTGCGTATACAAAACGGATATATGTTTAATGTCTGCATTTTACGCAGCATAAAAAAACTGAAAACTGAATATGGATGAAAAACTGATAATACTCGCATGGGGGTAAGTATTATGAACACAACGATACTGGCTTTACTTGGCCTTTTTATGATCATCTGCTTCATGGCACTCATCATGACGAAGAAGATGAGTCCGTTTACGTCGCTGATTATCATTCCGGTTATCTTCGGTGTACTGGCAGGCTATGGTTTCCTGAATACGCTTTCGTATGCGATGGACGGCATCAAATCCGTCGCTTCGACGTTTGCGATGATGCTGTTCGCGATTCTCTATTTCGGTATCCTTCTGCAGGTGGGATTATTCGATCCGATGGTAGAAGTGGTCGTACGCTGGGTAAAAGGAGATCCGTTAAAGGTACTCGTAGGTACAGCGATTCTTTCAGCTGTTGTCTCCCTCGATGGTGACGGTACGACCACCGTCATGATCGTGACGACTGCGCTGATTCCGATCTATAATCGCCTGGGCATCCGAAAGATTTATCTCGCCTGCCTCATCATTCTCATGAACTGCATCATGAATCTGATTCCATGGGGTGGCCCGACCGCGCGTGTCATGGCTGTTATGCAACTTGATGCCAATGAAATCTTCCCGCCACTCGTACCGGGCATGATCGTCTCGGCGTTCTATGCGCTGGGTGTTTCCTTCTACCTGGGCTTAAAAGAGCGAAAGAGATTAGGTGTCAGCGCGAATGCCGGCGTCCAGATGGCGGACCAGCCAGAGGACGAGCATCCGGAGTGGAAGCGTCCGAAGCTCATCTGGTTTAACCTGATTCTTACGCTCGTGATCGTCGTGATGCTGATCATGGGACTCGCCAAATCCGCGATTCTTTTCGGTGTCGGTGTAGCGATTCTTCTGGTTGTGAATTATCCGAAGGGTAAAACGCAGAGAGAGGTTATTTCGTCACTTGCGCCGGATATGATCAATGTTGTCATGATGGTCATCGGTGCTGGCGTCCTGATGGGTGTCCTGAATGGACCAGCGAATGAAGCAGGAGAGTATGCTTCGGGCATGTCAAACGCCATTGCAGTTGCCCTGACCGGACTGTTCCCGGAATCACTCGGCCGCTACTTCAGCATCATCATCGCCATCATTTCCGCACCTGGAACCTATCTGCTGAACAACGATGCGTTTTACTATGGTGTACTTCCGCCACTCGCCGCGACGGCAGAAGCGTATGGATTTACATCCCTGCAGATCGGCTTCGCATCACTCATGGGCCAGGCCTTCCATTTCCTGAGCCCGCTGGTTCCGTTCATCTATCTGCTGATGGATAAGACAGAGATCACACTTGCTCAGTACCAGGGCTACATTTTTAAGTGGTGCATCGGCATTTTCGTATCCTTTATGGTGGTTGGTTTCCTGACCGGATATCTTGCGATTCTCTAAGGATATGAATCGGATATTCGTTTCATAACTGATCCATGAGATGGCCGCGCGTAGCGCGGAGAGGCGCATCAGATGGCATCTTCTCCTTAAACAAAAAAGCGATGACTCAAAAGGGGAGTCATCGCTTTTTTATGTTTATCTGGCAGCAGGACGGTCATCCGATCAGCCTGCTGTTTCGTCAGGTAGCAACGAAGTATCTTTCAACTTCCGCTTATCTGATCGGTCGGTCATGCTTTATATCGTCGCTATGATCACTTCACTACCGGGCGCACGATCATGCTCTTATCGCCGTGCGGGTTCTCGGCCTCCACGAGGGTGATGCGGAGATCCTCATCGACCACGAAGGTGTAGATCATGGTGTCATCCGGCTCTGCACCGACCTTACCGTAGTTGAAGGTGACGGTCACGGTGCCGAGTGCGTTCGGGGTAAGCACGAAACGGGTGGTGCCATCATTGATATTCATGGTATCGGACGGATCCTTCGCTGTGTAGGTTTTCTCGACATCGAGGATGTTGTTATCCATGGTGTAGCTCCAGTCCTCGCCGATCGTCGGATTCGAGAAGAAGTCGAAGCGTGCCCAGTGGTTCGCGGCTTCCAGGGTCATGATGCCACCCGCCTCCTCGGTATCGTAGTAGTTGATCTGAAGATCCGACGCATTCGTGTTCGTGTACGCACCATCAAGCGCCATGCCCGCCGCCTGATTCGCGTCGGTGTTCGTGTATGCGTCATCGAACGCCATACCTGCCTCCGGCTTCGCCGCTTCCTGATTCATATCCGCAGTCGGCACGGATGGCCCACTGGTTTCCGCCTCCGTGGTCTTCGGTATCACGCCCTGTGCCTTCACACCCGCGCACGCCGTCGTCGCGACCGTCGCGATCAGGATCCCCGCGAGGAGGATGCTCTTCATGCTGCTGTTGATCATATTCTTTCTCATAGTATTATTTCCTTTCGTTTTTGAATCGGATATCCTGTTTTCTGTTCCTTACATCCTTAATCACAGAAGAAGAGAAGGATGGGTCACAGGAATTATTTTTATTTTTGCACTATTTATGAATTTGAATAATCATACCTCCATATATCGTCGAATCACACATTGTTTCGCTGATGTAGTGCCAGACCGATCAGGCGGTCTGCCTGATCTGCCATAAACAGCGGAATATTCAGCATATCATCATCCAATTTTAGATTATCCAGAGAAAAACGCACACGAAGCTTTACTTTATCCGGGAAAATCTCCTTAAATTTCTTCAGACTCTTGCTGGATATATTAGCTTCAGATTTTACTTCAACAGGAAAAATATCATTTTCTCGCTGAATCAGGAAATCCACTTCATAAGGAGGATTACTCTGTGACCAATAACGCGGCGTCACTTCAAATTGTGTAATTAAAGTTTGGAGTACAAAATTCTCTGTTAATGCCCCTTTGAACTCTGTGAACAAACGATTTCCTTCCGCAAAAGCTGTAGGTGCTAACTGTGCCAGACGCCGAAGCAGGCCAACATCTACAAGATAAATCTTAAAGGCTGACAG
>CAKQED010000019.1:0-37641 GCA_934229835.1 uncultured Oribacterium sp.
TTTGCCGTAAAAAAAGACCCCTATACCATTTCTGGTATAGAGATCTTTCTTTTGTCATCTTAACTTAATGACATTGGCGGAACGCCGCCCTGGTTTTTTATTATTTATTTTCACTTATGCTTCCAGCCGTCCGATGATGACACCGCCGTGCTCCCGCAGCCAGCGCTTCTGCTCTGTATAGTCCGGATGAATCGATGCAACCAGCGCCCAGAAGCGCGCGGAGTGGTTCATTTCCCTCCGGTGGCAGAGCTCATGCACGATGACATAGTCGATGACCTCCGGCGGTGTCAGCATGAGGAGACAGTTGAAATTGAGATTTCCCTTCGTGCTGCAGCTTCCCCAGCGAGTCCGCTGATGACGGATCGTGATGCGTCCATAAGAGACGCCGAGGCGCTCCGCGTACAGCGCTACACGTGGCGGGATGTACTGCGCCGCCTGATGGCTGAGCTGCCGCAGCTCCTCGTCCGTCAGTGGGGACAGTGTATCGGCAGATGCACGCGCAGACTGGACCCGTGCCACGTGGGTACGGATCCAGTCCTGCCGTTCGAAGAGTATACGATTGATTTCTGCGTTCGTCGTCCGGTAAGGCACCTTGAGGATGACCTCCGCCTTACTGTTCACGGACAGCACGATCGATCGGCGTCGACTCCGCTCGATGCGAACGGAATCGTTCTGCTCGACGGTATGCCCCTGTGACAGCTTACTCAACGATGAACTTGTGAAGGGTCTGCTTCGCTGTCGGCAGATGCTCGGTATCGAGCTTCAGATTGAGAACCTTGCCAAGACCCATATATAAAATACCAAGAAGTGATTTTGCATCAACAACGCGAGAGCCCTGTACGAGATCCATATCAAACGGCATGCTGGTCGTTGCAGCCACGAACTCTGTAACCGCGTCGCGATCCTGTAACATAATGTTTAATGTGCTCATAATTTCCTCCTGCAATAACGTGAGAGTAAAACAGTGAAAACCTCTCGGAATACATCTCTGTTTTCCGGGATGATACCATCGAAAAAGCGCTCTTGTCATCGACGAAATAGGCTAAAATTTGCGCAGTTACGCGTGCCTTACTTCAGCATAATAACGAAAAAATATTACAGTTTTGTAACTATGTAAAATTACTGTGAATTTTTTCGGTAATTACACTAAAATGGCGAAATTCCGTCATTTTTCCTGCGCAAAAGCTGATATATCAGCCGTCTGGAGAAGTCCGATTTCCTGCCTGTAAAAATCCGATAAGGCCTGTTTTTAAACTGTGCAGCTGTCATTTATAGTGCACTTTTACTTTTACGTAGAATTCTGCTATGCACTTGAGAATTAAGAAAAGAAAAGGTAAAATTTACGAATGGTATGTCCCACAGCCCGACACGAAAGAAGACGATGTCGTGAGAAGCGCCAGTGGCGCATGGATAGGTACCTGTGAATGATGAAGGAAGGGGATTTCCAGTATGGATCAGCATAAATTAAATGAAGTAAATGAACTTATGGCGCGGAATCAGGTGGAGGGTCCAGACGATCCTGTCTCCGGTGAAACGACGGAAGACCGCGCAGAAACTGTGGAGGGCACCGTGGTGAATGAAGCGGAGGCGGCGAACGCTTCGACACCGAAGCCACCGGTGCAGGCGGGAGAATCGGCGCTGGGAACCTATCGGAAGAATGCGCGGAAGTTTGCACTGCTTGGTCTGGGCGGCTGCGTACTCGGTCTCGTCACGCTTCTCATGCTGCAGCAGCAGAACAACCCGCTGATGATTCTGGCGGCAGTGGTGATGCTCGGTGGCGCACTGTTCATGGTGACCGGCATGTCGGCGCTGCGCTCGGATGGCATGGTACGCGCCTTTGCACAGGTGGCAGCGATACAGCCGACGACCGCGCAGATGCAGGACCTTCTGGACGCCGTAAAGGGTCTGAGAGGCGGTGCCCTGCATCCGCAGGTGAAGCAACAGGTGCTCTCCGCCGTCGCCCGCTATCGTGGCTTCGAGGGCTATGACGAGGCGATCGCCGCTGAGATCGAAGAAATCATCCGGCATACACGGAAGCGCGGCATCATCTGAATAAAGACCGCTGACGACTTCTGTCTTTGTCAGCGGTTTTTCCATATATGAACTCATACAAAAACGTCCCCGGAAGCATCCGGGGACGTTTTTGATGCAGACAGTCCGCCTCGGGCGTCCTGCGAGAAGCCCGCAGTGCGGCCCTCCGAATACTGGCATCATCATAAAATTTACAGCACGACGCCATCCTTAAAGATGGAGATCTCACGGAAGCCGTTCTGCTCTGCCTTCGTCTTCTTACCAGACGCGATTTCCTTCACGAGGTCGAGTAGACGACGACCGGCGTCATCGACGGACTCACCCTGGGAAGCCACCGGACCGGCGTTGAAGTCGATCCAGTTTGCCTTACGCTCAGCGAGGCGATCGTTGGTCGCAATCTTCGCAACCGGTGCCGGTGCGCCGAACGGTGTGCCACGGCCGGTGGTGAAGAGAATCACCGTGCAGCCGGCAGCGGTCAGGTTCGTGCTGGATACGAGGTCGTTGCCCGGTCCATAGAGGAGGTTCAGTCCCTTCGTATGTACCGGCTCTGCATAGGCGAGGACGTCGGAAATCGCCGCCTTGCCGCCCTTCTGTACACAGCCGCAGGACTTGTCCTCGAGGGTCGTGATACCGCCCTGCTTGTTTCCAGGGGACGGGTTATCATAGACCACCTCGTTGTGGCTGATGAAGTAATCCTTGAAGCCGTTCAGCATGTGTGCTGCCTTGTCAAAGATTTCCTGATTCACGCATCTGCCCATCAGCATGCTCTCGGCACCGAACATCTCCGGAACCTCGGTGAGGATGGAGGTTCCGCCCTGCGCCACGATCAGATCAGATACGCGGCCGACAGTCGGGTTCGCCGTGATGCCGGACAGACCATCCGAACCGCCGCACTTCATGCCGAGTACCAGCTTATCGAGACCGACCGTCTCACGCTTAAACTGGCCGGCATACGCTGCGAGCTCATGGAGCAGCTTCGTTCCGGTTTCGAACTCATCCTCGACATCCTGGCAGGTCAGGAACTTCACACGGTTCGGATCGTACGCACCGAGCTCCTCGAGGAACTGCTCATGGGTCAGATTTTCGCAGCCAAGGGAAAGCACCAGCACAGCGCCTGCATTCGGATGACGTACGAGATCTGCGAGCAGCTTACGAGTAGTCGCGTGATCATGACCGGTCTGAGAGCAGCCGAACGGATGCGTATAGGTATAGAGGCCCTCGATGCTGCCCTGCACGATGTCCTGATTCATCTCCACGAGATGCTTCGCCACATCATTGACACAGCCGACGGTCGGGATGATCCAGATTTCATTTCGCGTGCCGACCTTGCCGTCCGGACGCACGAAGCCCTCGAAGGTCTCGACCGGCATGGTCTTCTTCTCCGGCACCGCCGGCTCGTAGGTATACTCCACCTCGCCGGACAGATTTGTCTTCATATCGTGGGTATGCACCCACTGACCCGGCTTCACATCCTCGGTGGTGTGACCGATCGAAACGCCGTACTTGATGACCTGGCCCTCTGCCGCGATCGGCGCGACGGCCACCTTATGTCCCTGTGGGATATCCTCCGCTGCGACGAGGTCGATGTCATCGACCTTGATTTCATCACCCTTCGCGATCGGAGCGATGGCCACGACGACATTGTCCTCCGGGCTGATATGCACTACCTTTGCTCTTGCCATAATTTTCCTCCTGAAACCACAGGCCGGAGCAGTGATCTGTCCCGGCCGATGATGTAAGCATTGAACGAATCCACATCACGAAAGGTCCGCGATGCGAAGCCGCTGTTCGATTGTTTTCCACGCTGTCCCAGGCGATATGCTTTCCGGGTCTTCCAGAAAGCATATGTGCCGAAGGGTGCACTTTACAGTACGCTTGCGTAAGCCGCCTTCGCACCCTGCGCACGGATGAGGGTGAGGTTCTGTACGGTTGCCTCCTCAAAGCCGGCGATCTCGGTGAGATCCTGGCCCCAGAACTCGGTGTTGGTCATCACGGCGTGTACGAGGGTCTTCACATCGTCATCCTTGTGTGCGAAGTAGAAGTCGAGGACGAAGGCGTCGTCCTGAATCTTGTATTCGTTGCCTGCCGGACGCTTGCATACGAGGCCATCCTCCTCACGGCGCTGGATATCATTGCTGTAGAATGCCATGTATGCAGCGAAGCTCATCGTGAGCACTGCTGGAAGCTTACCGAACTTCTCGACATACTCGAGGAAGGAAGGCATATTTCTCGCTCTCCACTTCGAGGTAGAATTGAGGGAAATGCTCATCAGCTGGTGATCGACGAACGGGTTGTTGAAACGATCCTCAACCGCAGAAGCGAACTTCTCACAGTCCTCCTTATCCAGCGGAAGGATCGGGATGATCTCATCCTGGAGCATCTTGTTCATGTAGTCACGGATGACCTCGTCGTGCATGCAGTCACGCACGATGTCGAAGCCTGCGAGGTATGCACCGAGTACGAAGCCGGTGTGTGCACCGTTCAGGATTCTTACCTTTCTCTTCTTATAAGGAGCAACCTCCGGAACGACATGTACGTTTACGCCGGCCTTCTTGAACGGAAGCTTGTCCTCGAGCTCCTTCGGTCCCTCGATGTACCATACACCGAATACCTCACCGACATCGGTCAACGGATCGGTGTAACCGTTCTCTGCCTCGAGCTCTGCAACCTCCTTCGGATCGCGGATACGGCCCGGAACGATACGGTCTACGAGTGTGGAGCAGAACAGAACCTCCTCGTTTACCCAGTTCTTGAAGTCCTCGCCGAGGCCCCACTCATCGATGTGACGGTTTACGATCTGCTTCAGCACCTGACCGTTCGCGTCGATCAGCTCGCAGGAGAGAACGACGAGGCCGCCCTTGCCGGCCTTGAAACGCTCATAGAGCACTCTCGTCATCTTACCAGGGAAGGAAACCGGCGGCTCCTGATCGAACTTCGTGTCCGGATCATAGACGATACCTGCCTCGGTGGTGTTCGAAACGATGTACTCGAGATCATCCGACTTTGCGAGTTCCAGGAGTGCCTTAAAGCCCTCTGCAGTATACGGATTGATGCAGTCCTTGACAGCGGAGATCACACGCTTGTTGTTCACCTTCTGGCCATTCTCAGAACCGCGAAGGTAGAGGGTGTAGAGACCCTCCTGCGCATTGACATACTCGGTGAGGCCCTGTGCGATCGGCTGAACGAGGGTCACCTTACCGTTCCAGTCCGCATGCTCGTTTGCCATATCGAAGAAATAGTCAACGAATGCACGGAGGAAATTACCCTCGCCAAACTGCATCACCTTCACAGGTGCATCCTTCAGGACATATCCCTGATAACCAGACTGCTCAAGTACCTGATAATTTAACTTCTCCATCTTAATTCGTTCCTTTCAGCTGTAAAATGCTCTAAAAATCAATGCCTATGCTTACCAGGGCAGCGCTTCCCTGCTCCTTATGTAAGCGCTTACATAGAATATATGCTTCTTCTCAAAATATGTCAATCAGAAAAACAGAATTCCAGAAAAGAAATGCAGAATTCGTCAAAAGAAACGAAAAAACCGGCCTGTTTTGTGCCGATAGCACAAAAAGCCGGTTGATATCCCTCTTCTCCTGTTCACATTGATTTCCGGATCAGTCCCGTTTTCTGAGGTGCTCCGGATCAAGCTCCGGGATCATCTCCTTCGTGATGACCTGCAGCATCTCGTCGAGCTTCGCGAGGTCCTCCTCAGAGAAGCGTTCCTCGAAGCGCTTCACGACTTCATCGAGAAACTGGTAGCTGCGGCGATAGTAGTTCTCGAGCTTTTCCGTCGGGTGGAGGTAGAACTCGCGGTGGTCTTCGTCCGACTGCACCTTCTCGATATAGCCCTTCTGGACGAGTGCATTGACCTTATATGCCGCATTCGGAGCCGAAATGCCCATCATCTTCGCAAACTCCGCCACCGTCGGCTCCCCGAGCGCCTTGATGCACTCGAGACTGAAGGCCTCGACCGAGGTCAAAGACTCATCCCGGCTGCTTTCCTTCGAAAAAACCCGCTTGTAGAAGTGGATGCGGAAGCGATTATAGAGATCGGCGATGGACTGGTTCAGCATATCATTCCTTTTCCTTTAACTTACATTTCGTATGAACAATTCGATTATATCATGCTCTCGCCGATTCTATACAATTATTTTACTGTACCGCGAAGGTGAGCTCCGCCTGCACGGCGGTTTTTCCGTTTACGGTAGCGACGGCGGTACCCATGCCGACCGGCCCGTGCATGCGGGTGAGCTCACAGTGGAGCTCGAGGACGTCGCCCGGACGTACCTGCTTCTTGAAGCGGGCGTTTTTGATGCCGCCGAACAGCGCGATCCTTCCCTTATTCGCCGGCATGCTGAGGAGCGCGACGGCACCGGTCTGTGCGAGGGCTTCGATGATGAGGACGCCTGGCATCACCGGATACTGCGGGAAGTGGCCCTGGAAGAAGGGCTCGTTCACCGTGACACACTTTCGTGCATCGGCGAACTTTCCCGGCTCATAATCCACCACCTGGTCAATCAGGAGGAACGGATAGCGGTGCGGGATGATCTCCTTGATTTCGTCGACACTGAGCGGATGCGCTGCGTGTGCCGCCTCGGCGGAGGCGGTTTCTGCCGCTGCGGTCATGATCTCAGCATTGGCCTCAGAAACAGACGGGTTCGTGTTCATCTTTTCTGTCATGGCATCTCCCTTCAGGCCTTCTTGAAAATCAGGCAAGCGTTGTGACCGCCGAAGCCGAGGGAGTTCGAGAGAACGTAGTCGAGCTTCGACGCGCGTCCTTCGTTCGGCACGATGTCGAGGTCGCACTCCGGATCCGGCACCTGGTAGTTGATGGTCGCCGGAATGAACTGCTCCTCGAGGGCCTTCACGCTGAAGAGGGCCTCGACGCCGCCGGCCGCACCGAGCAGGTGACCGGTCATCGACTTCGTGGAGGAAACCGGAATCTCGTAGGCCTTCGCCCCGAAGACCGCCTTGATGGCCTTCGTCTCACAGGCATCATTGAGATGCGTGGAGGTACCGTGGGCGTTGATGTAGGAGATCTCCTCTGGCTGGATGCCCGCGTCTGCGATGGCGAGGCGCATGCAGTCGGCACCGCCCTCGCCCTCCGGATTCGGGCTCGTGATGTGGTAGGCGTCGCAGTTCGCGCCGTAGCCGACGATCTCTGCGAGGATCTTCGCGCCGCGGTGAAGCGCATGCTCACGCTCCTCGAGCACCAGGATGCCGGCACCCTCGCCCATGACGAAGCCGCCACGCTCCTGATCGAACGGGATACTCGCGCGCTTCGGGTCCGTCGCAGCGCAGAGGGCACGCATGCTGGCGAAGCCGCCGATGCCGAGCTCCGTGATGCTCGCCTCGGTGCCGCCGGCCACCATGACGTCCTCATAACCATCACGGATGCGGTGGAAAGCGTCGCCGATCGCGTTCGAGCCGCCGGCGCACGCGGTCACCGGACAGGTGCACATGCCCTTGAAGCCGTGACGGATCGCGACGTTCGCTGCCGCCATGTTGGAAATCGCCATCGGAATGAAGAACGGAGACACACGCTCGAAGCCACGTGCGAGGGCCTTCGTATGCTCCTCCTCGATGGTGCTGAGGCCGCCGATACCGGACGAGATGATAACACCCATACGGCTCGCCTCATATTCCTTCGGGCCGATGCCGGCGTCCGCAGCGTCGGAAGTCTTCAGCTCCGCTGCGCTCCCGATGCCGCTCTTGCGGATCGCCTCCTCGGCGGCCACGATGGCGAACTGCGCATAGCGCGACATATGCTTCTGCTCACGACGGTCGATGATGGCAGACGGATCGAAATTCTTCACCTCACCGGCGAGCTTGATCGTGAAATTTTCTGTATCGAAATGGGTGATCGGGCCGATGCCGCACTGTCCGGCGCGGATGGCTGCCCAGGAAGTCTCTGTATCATTGCCGGTCGGATTTACCGTACCGAGACCGGTGACGACGACTCTACGTTTATTCATTGTGTTCTCCTATATTTCTATATTAACTTTATCAGCAGCCCATGCCGCCATCCACACCGAGTACCTGACCGGTGATATAGCGGGCGTCGTCCGATGCCAGGAAGGCCGCCGCCTTCGCGACATCCTCCGGGCTTCCGAACTGGCGAAGCGGAATCTGCTGCAGCATCGCTTCCTTCACCTTCTCCGGCAGCACCTTCGTCATGTCGGTGTCGATGAAGCCCGGGGCGATGGCGTTCGCAGTGATGCCGCGGCTCGCATACTCGAGGGCGGTGGTCTTCGTGAGACCGATGAGACCGGCCTTGGAAGCTGCATAGTTCGCCTGGCCGGCATTGCCATGCACGCCGACGACGGAGGAGATGTTTACGATGCGTCCGGAGCGCTGATGCAGCATTTCCTTTCCGACGTACTTCGTCATCAGGAAGGCACCACGCAGGTTCTTCTCGATCACGAGATCGAAGTCCTCTGCGCTCATGCGAAGCATCAGATTGTCACGGGTGATGCCCGCGTTGTTAATGAGCACATCGATGCGTCCGAAGCGCTCGAGCGCACTCTTTACGAGACTCTTTACGGCGTCCTCGTCAGATACATCCGCCTGCACAGCGAAGGCATCGACGCCTTCCGCCTGACAGAGTGCAACCGTTTCCTCGGCGGCGGAAGCATTCCCCGCATAATCCACGAGGATGTGATAGCTATGGCGCGCGAGCTCCACCGCGATGGCACGGCCGATCCCCCGGCCTGCACCGGTGACGATCGCTGCACCTGTGATCTTTTCTGTCGTTTCTGACATTTGTTTTTCCTCCGGCTGTTTCCAGACAGTCACTTCTGTTCCTGTGGAACACTGTATTTATAGAAAAATTGCGTTAAAAATGGATTTCTTCGACGCGACGCTGCGGGTGCTCTGCCCTCAGGCTTCCGCACAGAGCTTCGCGATGTCCTCAGAGGTCTCGATCGCGGTGACCGTGAACTCCGTGATGCCCATATCGCGGGCGACCTTCTTTACGAAGCCGGCGAGTGTATGGCCCGGGCCGATCTCGATGAAATTCGTCACGCCGTCCTCAAACATCTCGCGGAGGATCGCCTCCATGCGGACCGGCTTCTGCACCTGCTCTTCGAGAAGCTCCGGGATCGCCCTGCGAAGTCCGGCGAGGGTCGTCGCCGTCGTGGACTCCACGGATGCACTGACCTCCTCACAGGCCCCGCCGAGGTAGTTAAACATCACCGGGCACTTCGGGCGCTGAAAGCGGATGCTCTTAAAGTAGCGTGCGAGCGCATCGCCAGCGCTCTTCATAAAGACAGTATGGAACGGACCGGACACACGAAGCGGGATGCACTTGCCGCTGCCACTCGCGCTGATGATTTCGGCCGCCTTCGTAACGGCTGCCTTCTCACCACCGATGACGATCTGTCCCGGGCAGTTCAGGTTGCAGAGAGAAACGATCTTTCCGGTCTCGAGCTGCGCCTGACGGCAGACCGTCTCGAGATCCTCAGCCGCTACACCGAGTACCGCGCTCATGCCGCAGTCGATGCCCTCGGACGCAGCCGCCATGCTGGCACCACGGAAGGCAACCATGTTCACCGTGGTCTCTGCGTCCATCACCTCTGCCGCCTCGAGTGCCGAGTACTCACCGAGCGAAAGGCCGGCGGTCACATCCGGACGGATGCCATGTACACGTAGGATCTCGGTCACACCGCAGGCGAAGGCCACCATCGCCGGCTGGGTGTAACGGGTCTCGTTGATGACACCATCCGGATCCTGGAAGACGAGACGGTGGAGATCATAGTTCTGATCGACGCCCTCGCCCCCTGTGAACTCCTTACGGAAGTCCTCACTCTTCGTATAGCGCTGAAGCGCATCGCTGACACTATCAAACACCCGGCGGAACTCCGGATAATCACGGTACAGATCGGCACCCATGCCGACATGCTGGCTGCCCTGTCCTGCGTATAAAAATGCTGTTTTCATGTTCTACCTTTCTATCTGCTTTCGATGACGACCCGCGTGAGGCTACGCCACCGGAAATGCATCCTTTCTCACGTCCACCGACGCTGCACGGAAACGCGCTTCGATTTATCCCTGACAGATATCCTCGAGTATCTCCGCGAGCGGTCGAATCGTATGCAGCTGTCCGCATACCTGCCCAGCCATCAGGGAGCCGGTCTTCACATCGCCCTCGAACACGGCGCGACGGAGGGAACCCAGGGTGAACTTCTCGAGCTCCATCTTATCGGCACCAGCCTTCTCCTGCTTGATATAGGCGACGGTCATCTGGTTCTTCAGTACACGCACCGGTGTCCCGCCGATCCGTCCAGTCACGATGGCATCACTACCCTGTGCCTTCAGAAGTGCAGCCTTATAGTTCTCATGGATCGGGCACTCCTCTGCGGACAGCAGCACCGTACCGATCTGTACGCCACAGGCACCGAGGGCCATGGCTGCCTCAAACTGACGGTGATCTGCGATCCCGCCAGCCGCGATGACCGGAATCGACACGGTGTCCACACACTGCGGTACCAGGGTCATCGTCGTCATCTCACCGACATGTCCGCCGGACTCACAGCCCTCGGCGATGACGGCGTACGCACCGAGGCGCTCCATCAGCTTCGCGAGGATCGGGGCACCGACCACCGGAATCACCTTGATGCCGGCCTCCTTAAAGGCCGCCATATACTGTCCCGGATTGCCGGCACCGGTCGTCACCACCGGCACCTTCTCTTCGATGCACACCTGCACAAACGCCTCCGTGCATGGATTCATCAGCATGAGGTTCACACCGAACACCGGCTCGTAATCCGGTGTCGCAGTCTCCTCGATCAGCTTCCGTGCGGTCCGGATCTCGGTACGAAGCTCCTCCGCCGAGTGGATGCCGCCGGTTCCGATGAGGCCGAGCGCGCCGGCACAGGCACAGGCCGCCGCGAAGCGACCCGTAGCGATGTTTGCCATACCGCCCTGGATGATCGGATATTTCGTTCCCAGTAATTCATTCAGTAATGTCATATCTCTCCTTTACCGTGTCGGTGCGTCATAGCTCAGGATGCAGCCGCCCCAGGTGAGTCCGCCGCCGAAGCCGGCGAGGATCAGCCGCTCTCCACGCTGCAGTCGTCCCTGCTGCTGCATATCGTAAAGCGCTGTCGGAATCGATGCAGCGCTGGTATTTCCAAGCTTTTCCATATTCATAAAAAACTTCTCTGCCGGCCAGTGCATCGCCCGGTAGACATGCCGGATGATGCGGGCATTTGCCTGATGGCAGACCACATGATCGATGTCCTCCATCGTCTCGCCGGACTGTTCGAGCAGGCCGCCGATGATACGCGGGATGATGTCACAGGCGAACATAAACACTTCCTTACCGTCCATCAGCATATGGTCAATGCAGACGGTCTCTGCGTTCGTCTCCTCCCGCGCTTCATACGCACCCGTGTAGACCCCCGGCGCGAGGATCACATCGGATCCGCGGGAGCCGAAAAGACGTACGTACGGTGCCGCTTCTTCTCTGTTTCCCGCTGTTTCCGTGCACTCGATCACGGCTGCACCCGCACCATCGCCAAAAAGAATCGCAGTGGAACGGTCCTCCATCGAGAGGAGACGGGACAGCTGCTCTGTGCCGACCACGAGGGCATAGCGCCGGCCGCTCACAGCGGCGAGGCTGCGTGCGACCTCGAGGCCATAGATGAAGCCGCTGCAGGCGGCGTTGATGTCGAGGGCCGGCACCTCCGGAAGTCGGAGTTCCCGCTGAAGGATCGCTGCGATGCTCGGGGTTGCGAGGTCTGCGGACATACTCGCCACGACGATCGCGCCGATGTCCGACGCCGGAACGCCCTGGCTTTCCGCCTCTGCGAGTGCCTTTCCGGCCGCCTCGATGGCGAGGGTCACGGCACTTTCCTCTGCCGTGCAGAAGCGACGTGCGTGGATGCCGGTACGTGGATAGATCCAGGCATCGGAGGTATCCATCTCCAGACTTAAGTCGTCATTGGTCACCAGTCGGCCCGGATACGCGGCCCCGAGGCCGATGAGTTTCATTTCGTTCAAGGTTTCTCCTCACTTATGTCAAAGCGCCTCCGCACCGGGCGGCCGTGGTTTTTCACACACCGCTGCGCACTGCTGTACGTGGTGCCTGCGCTCGCAATTAAATATTCCGGTACTTCTCCTGGCGCTGCTTCCGAACCTCCTCTGGGCTCAGCTTCAGAAGGTCATTCAGGCTCTTCTCAAGCACGATGTCGAGGCTTGCATAGAGGCGCTCCGGATCGGTCTGCGCTCCACCAAGCGGCTCCGGGATCAGATGATCCGCGACACCGGCCTCACGAAGATCACGGGCGGTCAGCTTCATAACCTCGCAGGCCTCCTCGTGACGGCTTGCGTCCTTCCAGAGGATCGAAGCGAAGCCCTCCGGGCTCAGTACAGAGTACACGGCGTTTTCGAGCATGAGGATCTGGTTGGCAACGGAAATCGCAAGCGCTCCGCCGGAGTTGCCCTCACCGGTGACGACCGCAATGACCGGCACATGCAGGCTGCTCATCGCCGCGAGATTCCGTGCGATGGCCTCACCCTGTCCGTGCTCCTCTGCCTCCATACCAGGATAGGCACCCGGCGTATCGATGAAGGTGATGATCGGGCGGCCGAACTTCTCGGCCTGCTCCATGAGGCGAAGGGCCTTACGATAGCCCTCCGGACGCGGCATACCGAAATTGTAGCGGATATTTTCTTCCATCGTGCGGCCCTTGCGATGACCGAGGACGGTCACCGGCATGCCCTTGTAGCGGGCAATGCCACCATAGATGGACGCATCCTCATCATAGAGATGATCCCCCTTCTGCTCGAAGAAGTCGGTGAAGAGATGCTCGATGAAATCGTCGATGTGCGGGCGCTTCGGATGACGGGCCAGATAAACACGATCCGCCGCCGAGAGATCCGCACACTGGGCGAGCAGCTGTGTACGCTCCTGGTCCAGACGGCGGATTTCCTCCACATTGGCCTCCATCTCTTCTTTCGTCAGTGAAAGCGTATGGATTCTCTGTTCGAGTGCTTCGGCCTGTTCGATGATGTCTTTAATCATGCATTTACCTCCCTGGTGGTGACCGCTTCAGGCTGCACGCCGGAATCGACATGCAGCTTCAGGATGTCGGTCAGTACATCGCGCATCTCACTGCGCTTCACGATGCGGTCCACGAAGCCGTGGTTCTCGAGATACTCGGCGCGCTGGAAGCCCTTCGGGAGCTTGCGGTTGATGGTCTGCTCGATAACACGTGGTCCGGCGAAGCCGATCAGTGCGCCCGGCTCTGCGAGGGTGATGTCCCCGAGGGTCGCGAAGCTCGCGGTGACGCCGCCCGTGGTCGGATGTGTCAGGAAGCTGATGTAGAGACCGCCGTGCTCGCTGAAGGTCTCGATGGCTGCGCTGGTCTTCGCCATCTGCATGAGGCTGTAGATGCCCTCCTGCATACGGGCGCCGCCGCTTGCGCTGAAGATGAGGATTGGCAGATGATGTGCGTCGGCATACTCGACCGCACGGGTCACCTTCTCACCGACTGCACGGGACATGGAGCCCATGAAGAAGCGGCTGTCGAGGACGACCGTCACGAGGCGGATGCCCTCGATGGTGCCGACCGCGGAGATGACGGACTCGGAAAGGCCGGTTTTCTCCTCCTGCTTCTCGATCTTCTCCTTATAGCCCGGGAAGCCCAGCGGATCCTCGGCCGTGATGTCGTGATCGAGCTCCTCGAAGCTGCCTGGATCCAGGATCAGCTTGAGACGATAGTAGCCGCCGAGCGGTGCATACTTTCCGCAGGTCGGACAGATGAAGCAGTTCTCCTCCCATCTGCGACGGAGTGCACGACGTCCGCAGCTCCGGCAGGTGATAAAGCTTGAAGGGATCATCACCGCCGGAAGACTCCGACCGCTGCTCTTCTCTCCCTCTGCCTTCGTATCCGCCTTCGCCTCTGCCTTTTCAGCACCCGCGCTCTTTCCGGCGAGCGGCCAGGTAAAGTGAACACCGGCGTGTCCGATCATATCCTCTCGGGCCTTCTTCTCGAACGCACGGTTCTTATACAGCTCATAAACCTTCTTGATAGGCGACTTCATGGCCCACCTCCTATATAAACCTTCTCTTTAGAACAGCCCGATTTTCTGATGAAAACCGAGCTGAACGCTTACATATACTCTGTTTTAGTTCTGGCAGTAATCGACGAGATCCTGTACGGTCGCCATCTTGCCGATCTCACCATCCGGGATGGTCTTACCAAGTGCATCCTCGAGGGCCATGTGCAGCTCTACGAGCGAGAGGGAATCCACCTCGAGGTCCTCCTGGAAGCGTGCCTCCGGGGTAACCTTCTCCTCATCACATGCGAGTGTATCTACGATAATGTCCTTAACCTGCTCGAAATCCATTTTGTTCTCCTTTTGCCGTAGCTCGGCGATTCATCTCATATTTGTGTTCTGCTTACGAGGTCGATAGTTAAATGCTTTTTATTAAAATATTTTAACTTTCCTCGCGATGGTGCCTAGAATAAGTGAAACAGCATAGGAAGTCAATGGAAGAAATTCAGAAGTGGAAATAGTTTTGAAAACTATGACAAACGGAGAGGAATGGAAAAGACGCATTTCCGTCCTTTTCATCCTCTCCGTTCTTTAAAAAAATTGAACTATATAAAAATTTTTAAATAGTTAATGAACGATGTTTTGTATTTGTGTTCATTAACATTTTGCTTTTCTGGACGTCAGCACGGTCTGATCTCCTGCATATCAGGCGATCACCTCGACCTGGCTGCCGCCGGCGCGGTCCTTCGTCACGACGAGCTGCTTATCGATCTGCTGCTTCAGTTCTCCGACATGGGAGATGATCCCGACGAGGCGATGCCCCTCGGTGAGCTCCGCGAGTGCCTGGATCGCCGCATGCAGTGAATCCTCGTCGAGGGAGCCGAAGCCCTCATCGACGAACATGGTGTCGAGACGGATGCCGCCGACGCTCGAGCTGCTCTCGTCGCTGAGTCCGAGGGCGAGACTGAGTGAGGCCTTAAAGGACTCTCCACCCGACAGCGTCTTCACCGAACGCAGTGTGCCGTTGTAGTGGTCGAGCACGTCCAGCTCGAGACCCGACTGCGACTTGATATTGTCGGCACTCTTCCGACGCACGAGCTCATACTGTGCATCGCTCATGATCATGAGGCGCGTGTTCGCCCGCCGGAGGATGCGGTCGAAGAACGTCGTCTGGATGTAGGTCTCGAGCGTCATCTTCTCGCTGCCGGCCACCGTGCCGTTTGCGGTGTTCGAGAGCTCGCTCATCCAGGCATAGTGCCGCTCCTTCTCGCTGAGCTCTGCTGCGCCCTCCTTGATCCGTGTAAGCTGCGCCTTATTAGTCTCTATACGGGCAATGACACCATCGGCCTCCGCCCGTCGTTGCTGTCGGAGACCGCTGAGGCGTGTCTGCTCCGCCCGCTCCGTCCCGGCATCATACTGCGCACCTTCCGCCGTCTTCACCT
This sequence comes from uncultured Oribacterium sp., assembly GCA_934229835.1. GTDB lineage: Bacteria > Bacillota > Clostridia > Lachnospirales > Lachnospiraceae > Oribacterium. The sequence continues at coordinate 15,477 of CAKQED010000019.1, forward strand.
GCTCCGAAAGCTGCTGCAGCGAACCGCGCAGCTCCGCGAGCGTCTTCTCTTCGGCGCGAAGCGCCTGCTCTGCCTGCGCGAGTACCGCGTCGGCCCGCGTCCTAAGACCATCAAGGCGGCTGATTTCTGCCCGGGCTTCGCGTTCCGTCGGGAACGGCAGCTTCGCCTGCTGCTTCTCGATCTCGTCACGGGCGGCCTTCTGCGCCGCCTGCAGTTCGATCTCCCGTGCCTCTGCCTGCCGGATCTGCTCATTCAGCTCCTCGAGCTTCTGCTCCGCAGCCGGAATCTGCTCCTCGAAGCTCGCCTTTCGCTTCGCCTGAAGCATCAGCTCCTTCACGGCAGCCTCGAGTGCTCCTGCCGCGGCCTGCGCGTCGGCGCACGCCGCCCGCATACGCTGGTAGCCCTCGTTCAGTGCCGCGGCCGTCACCATCACGGTGCCGGTCGGTGCATCCGTAGCAGTCTGCTCCGACGGCAGCTGCGGTGTGCCCTCGCAGGCCTCCGTCGTCTCCGGTGCATCCGGCTTCTGCAGCTTCACGTCGCCGAGGAGCGCCGCGCACTGCTGCAGCACATGCTGTGCCGAGGCTTCATATTCGCCCTTCCGTCCCATGGCCGTTCGGCTCTTTTCTTCCATCTCCATGCGAAGCTGCTCCGAAAGCTTCTGTGCCTTCTGCACATCTGCTTCCGTCGGTGCTGCCTCGGAAAGGATCGCAAGATGACTCTCTTCGGTGATGGCGTGCCCGCAGACCGGACAGGTATCCCCTGGCTTCAGACTGCATGCGAGGATACCCGCCTGCTCGCAGAGAAACGCCCGGTTTCGTTCTTTATAGGAAGCATCTGCTTCTTCGAAGCGGGTCATCGCCGTCTTCAGGTCCTCCTGTGCCGTCTTCAGCGCACGCTGCTTTCGGCTGAGCGCCTCATAGTTCATCTGCAGGGAACGGAGTTCACTCTGCTTCCGTGCATTGGCCTCCTGCGCCGCCTGCTTCGTCGCGAGCTCTGCCTCCACACTGCCGAGGGTCTGCAGCTCCCGCTTCGCTGCTTCGAGCTGCTGCTGTCCCTTCGTCTGCTTCGCTGTCCGCTGCGCCTGTTCGGAAATCAGCTTCTCGAGTTCCTTTTCCCGCGTCGCCTGTGCCTGCAGAAGCGTACCGAGCTCCGCGTACTGCGGCAGCATCTCCGTAAGCACGGTGATCCGGCGCTCCAGCTCTTTTCTTTCCGGCTCCCGCGCCTGCTCCGCTTCATAGTGCTTCTGTAGCACGTCGAGCTTCGGCTCTGCCTCCTCGAGCTGCACCTTCGTACGGCTGCGGTCCGACTGCAGCTTCTGATACGCTCCGATCGCCGTCAGGTGGCCGCTGATCTTTTCAAGCGCCGCGCTCGCCTCGTTGATTTCCGTCTCGAGCTGTCCGCGTCGCATCTCGTCGTCCGCGATGATCCTTTCGAGCAGTGTCAGCACGTCCGCCGTCAGCATCGCCCCCTGATGCGCGTGCTCCAGTTCGACAGAGAGCGGGCTCAGCGGATCCGCCGTCGTGGACTGCACATAGTGCTCGATGGCCTTCCGCGCATCCTCCTTTTCGACGAAGAGCCGCTTCGCATCGCTCAGGATCTGCATCTGCAGTGCCTTATAGTGCTCGGTCTCGAAGAGCTTTCGGAAGATTTCCTGGCGCTCCTTCGTGTCCGCGAGCAGCAGCTTCAGGAAGTCGCCCTGCGCGATCATCGCGATCTGCGAGAACTGCTGGTGGTTGACGCCGAGGATCTCGAAGATTTTCCGGTCGACCTCCCGTGGCTTCGTGAGCACCGCGCCGTCCGGCAGCCAGAGCTCCGCGTCCGCCTTCTGGATCGTCGTGCCACCACCACGCTTCGCCGGACGCTCGTACTCCGGATTTCGCTTCACGGTATAGTCCTGCCCACGGTAACGGAAGCACATCTCGACCTCCGTCGGGGTCTCCGGCTCCGCATACTTCGAGCGCAGCATACCGGCGGTCCGGTTCTCGCCAGAGGCCTCGCCGAAGAGGGCGAAGGTGATCGCGTCGAAGATCGTCGTCTTGCCGGCACCGGTGTCGCCTGTGATGAGATAGAGCCCGCGCTCGCCGAGCTTCTCCATATCGATTTCTGTCACGCCCTTGTAGGGGCCGAAGGCGGACAGTTTTAATTTCAGTGGTCGCATTCTATGCCTCCCAGATCTTCTCCATCTGCGCCTCTATGTAGCGCGCCTGCTCCTCCGTCATATCCTTATGGTTCTGCTTCTCGAAGAGCTCTAAAAACAGGTCGAGCGGGGACTTCTCCTCGAGCTGCTCGAGCTCCAGACGATCACTGCCCTGCCCACGCGTCCGCGCGTTGTCGTAGTCGAGCTTCATTAGGTTCGGGTAGATCACCTGGAGGTGTCGCGCCGCGTCCGGGACCTCAATCTCGTCCGTGAGCGTCGCGTGGATGTAGTCGTCCGTCGCCGTGCCCTCATAGTTCGCGCGCAGTGTAAGCTCCTCATAGCTGCCACGGATCTCCCGCATGTCATGAAGCGGCCGGAGTTCCCGTGTGCCGATGCAGACGTCCACGACGCCGTCTGCTTTCTTCTCCCCGATCTCGACGACCGTCACGGACTTGTGATGGCGTGCCTCCGAGAAGCTGTATTTCAGCGGGGTCCCGGCGTAGCGGATGAGCGGGCCACCTTCTTCTCCCATCTGCTGCGGGCCGTGCAGATGCCCAAGCGCCACATAATCAAATGGTGCGAAGACGGATGCGTCGACGTTATCGCTGCCGCCCACAGAGATGTCCTCTGAGTCGGAGCGGCTCGCACCGGTCACGAACTGATGCGTCACGAGGAGGTTCCGGTGCGTCGGATCGATATCCATGTGCGCGATGGCGACCCGTATGGCATCCGTGTAGCTCTCGATCGTCTCCTCTGGGTAGAAGCGACGGACATTGGCCGGCTTCAGGAACGGCAGGAGATAGACATCGACCGGTGGACAGGTGGATGCAGAGGCGGAGGTCGACGCTGATTCTACGGAGTGGGTACCGGCGTTCAGGTCGACAGCATTGGCGACGGACAGCGTGACGGCCGAGGCGGTGTCCCGACAGGTGATGCGCTTCACGTGGCCGTCGTACACCGGCGAAAGGTAGATGCCGGAGCGGTCCATGAGACGGTTTCCGAAGGCGATGCGCTCCGGTGAGTCGTGGTTGCCCGCGATGATGAACACGCGCAGCCTAAGCGCGGCGAGCTGGGTAAGGAACTCGTCGAATAGCTCGACCGCCTCCGCGCTCGGAATCGCCTTATCGTAGATATCGCCGGCGAGGATGACGCCACCGTCCGGCTGCTCCTCGCGCAGGATCGTGAGAATCTGTTTCAGAATGTACCGCTGATCCTCCAGCATCGGAAACGCATTGACGCGCTTCCCGATATGAAGATCCGCGAGATGGATGAATTTCATGGTAAATCCTTTCGAACACTATCCTATTGCAGCCACACCGACATTAAGCTGGTAAGCTTTCACACGTATTTTATTATAAATGATTTTTCCTATATCAAGGAATGATTTTCCACTTTGACAATTCAGGGCTATTGTGCCCTTATTTTTCAATAACATTCATTTTCAGAACAGAATCGCCTGCATTTTATATTTTCCGCCACTCATTTCATTAAAATAAAAACATTTAATACTGATTATAAGTTATACTATGGATATATATCTGTCATTACCGCTGAAGAAAGGAGGCGCTTTATGAAAAACCTGAAGAAGCTGACGATTCTGCATTCGAACGATATGCATGGTGATTTCCTCGAGGAGGAGATCGACGAGAAGCTGGTGGGTGGTGTGTCACTGCTCTCCGGCTATGTCAACAAGGTCCGCCGGGAGGAGCGGAATGTGATCTATGCCGTCGCGGGCGATATGTTCCGTGGCAGTGTCATCGATTCGGAGTATAAGGGCACCTCCACGATCGGCATCATGAACCTGGTCGGACCGGATGTCGCAACCATCGGAAACCATGAGGTCGACTACGGTCTCGCGCATCTCCTTTTCCTCGAAAAGTGCGCCGACTTCCCGATCATCAACGCAAATCTCCACATCAAATCGAACGGTCGCCGCATGTTCCGGCCATACTGGATCGCGAAGCTCGACGGCATGAAGATTCTTTTCATCGGTATCATCACCGAGGAGGTCCTCGCTGCCACGAAGAGTGACGAGCTGATCGGCTCCTTCGTCGATATCGCGGAAGCCGCGCATGAGGTCGGCAACATCTGTAACGCGTACAATGCCATCGATATCGACTTCACCGTGCTCCTCACGCATATCGGCTTCGAGGAGGATAAGAAGCTCGCCGAGATGCTCGACCCGGACTGGGGCGTGGACATCATCATCGGCGGCCACAGCCATACACTTCCGGAGGCGCCGGCGAAGGTCAATGACATCTACGTCGTACAGGCCGGTACGGGCACGAATCAGATCGGCCGCTTCGACATCATGGTGGATACCGACCGGAACGCCATCGACAGCTTCACCTGGCAGGTCATCCCGATCGACGACAGCCACTGCCCGCGTGACCGTGAGGTGGAGAACTTTATCCGGCACTACCGGGATGTCACCTCTCAGAAGTACGACCGCATCGTCACCCGCTTCGCGCATGAGCTGACGCATCCGAAGCGCAATCAGGAGACCTCGCTCGGTAACCTCATCGCGGATATCCTGCGCGACAGCTTCGCGATCGACCTCATGCTGATGGGCTCCGGTGCGATCCGAAGCGAGGTCCTCGGTCCGGTGGTGCACTACGGCGACCTCGTCGAGTGTCTGCCGTATGACGACGCAGTCTTCATGCTGAAAGTCACCGGCACGCAGCTCGAGCGCATGATCCGCCATATCCTCCGGGAGGATGCCTTCGTCGGGGAGCACACGGAGTTCTACCAGTTCTCGCACGGCATGCGCATCGTCTGGTCCCGCAGCGCCCAGGCCTTCCGTGAGCTGACGCTCGACGGCGAGCCGCTGCACGCGGATCGTCTCTACACTGTCGCGATGCAGAAGTACCACTACACGAACCTGAAGCCGTTCCTCGACATCACCCTCGAGGAGGCGGAGGAAAACGGCAAGACCAGTGTGCTCTCCACCTCCGCCCGCGATGTCGTCGAGGAGTACATCACCGTGAACCAGCACCTCGCCCGCGAAGTGGAGGGGCGTCTCGTCGTGGAGGCGTAAGGCTCGCATCCGGTCGAGGCGATACTGTTTACTCGTGGCTCGGTGGACGGAAGCACAGTACTACGAGACCTTGGCTGAATGAAGCTCGGATATCAGCATCTTGTAAAGCGGTTCACCTGGCGCTAAAATAGAGGCATCACAGGCGGTCGTCTGCGGCCGCGACACAGGAAAGGAAGAACCACAGATGTTAAATCACGAGCACAAGAATGAACGTTGGGTATTTTATAAGGATATCGTCACAGAGTCCGGTGGGGAGGGCGTCACGAAGCGTGTCCTTGCGTACTCCGATGATGTGATGGTCGTCGAGAATACCTTCGATGAGGGTGCCATCGGCAAGCTCCATCATCACCCGCACACCCAGATCACCTATATCAAGTCTGGTAAGTTCGAGTTCACGATCGATGGGGAGAAGCACATCGTAAGCGAAGGCGACACCCTTCTGAAGACCGACGGTGTCGAGCACGGCTGTGTCTGCCTCGAAGCCGGGCAGCTCATCGACATCTTCACACCATACCGTGAGGATTTCGTGAAGGACTGAGGACGCCACGCACCAGCGGACGACTACATTGAACGACCATATCACGGGGATGCTCGACGAGGCCCCGTGATTTTTCGATGGATGGAGGCAATGATGATTTACACAGGTATATATGATGCAAAACTGATCTATGAGGAAGCTCAGGAGGCCACGCTTTCCACCGGTCGGCTCCCGCGGAACGTCGCTGCACAGGCGCAGGCCATCCAGGGTGGTGTGAACGCAGCCGTATCGATTCCGGGCTATCCACATCCTGTACATGCCGGAAAGCAGAGGGGCACGGTGATCGTGATTCCAGGTGGTGGCTACAGCTTTATCAGCCACCGGGAGTGGGAACCGATCGCCCATGCCTTTAACGCCTACGGATTCCGTGCACTCGTCTTCAACTATGACTGCGAAAGCGAAGTTCTCGGCCTGCGTCCGCTGAAGCAGGTCGCCTGGGCCATCGGAAAGACGCGGGCGCTCTTCCCGGAGGAGCCGATCTATCTCTGCGGCTTCAGTGCCGGCGCACATGTCGCCGCCTCCATCGGCATTCACTTCGATGATACGGACTGGAACGGCGATCCGATCTTCACCGAGGTACTGGAGGTGCTGCAGCAGAGCTCGGCCGATCCTGCACAGCTTTTCCGCCCGGATGGTCTGATACTCAGCTACCCGGTCATCAGTTCTGGAGCGTACTGTCATCCGAGAAGCTTCGAGCGTCTGCTCGGAAAACGTGAGGACTTCATCGCGAAGTATGGTGAGGATACGGATTACGAGCGCGCACGCCGCTGGTTCTCTCTCGAGACCCAGGTGCACGCATCGACACCACGGACCTTCGTATGGCAGACTGTCGAAGACAATTCGGTGCCGGTACAGAACTCGCTCCTTCTCGTGAGCGCGCTCATCGAGCACAGCATCCCGGTGGAGTATCATCTCTATCCGAAGGGCGTGCATGGCCTCAGCCTTTCGACCCAGGAGGTCGTCGAACCGGTGAAGCATCGCGAGGTCGACCTGCACATCGCGGACTGGTTCGAACGCGCCATCGACTGGCTGCTCTACAGTGAAGCATGATGCACACAGTGCCCGGAGACCGACTCTAAAAGCCGGCTCCGGGCACATTTCATTTACCGTTATGATTTCTGTATATCTTGTAGTGTTTTTCCGATATGATATGATGAATGAAAGAAACCTGACAGGGAGCGGCTTGTCCGGTCCAGCACCGGAGGCCCTTGACCTGTCAGGTTCTATCTTAGGATAGTATAGCATAAAGAATTTTGGAGTGTGGAAAAAATGAGTGAAGAGTTCAACATCCGACATGCGCGTATAGTGGATATCGATGCGATCACCGCAGTGGAGGCCGCGTGCTTCCCGGCAGCGGAGGCCGCGACGCGGGAGGAGTTTGAAGGACGCATCCAGTATTATGGTGATCATTTCTGGCTGCTGTACGAGGGGGATCAGCTGATTTCCTTCGTGGATGGTTTCGTGACGGATGAAGCAGATCTCACGGATGAGATGTATGAGCGTGCGGAGATGCACGACAAACATGGTGCATGGCAGATGATCTTCGGCGTAAATACCCTGCCGGAGTACCGGAAGCGCGGATACGCCGGACGGCTGCTCCGACGCGCCATCGAGGATGCCCGGCAGCAGGGACGAAAGGGCCTCGTCCTGACCTGCAAGGACCGCCTGGTGCACTACTACGCGAGCTTCGGCTTCGTGGATGAGGGCATCAGCGACTCTACACATGGTAATGTCGAGTGGCATCAGATGCGGCTGACCTTCGGCGATTAGTTTCGAAGGAACACATGGTATTCCGTATCATGGTGTCACGCAGGCAGGAGGGACCTGGCTTGATTTCACACGGTCTCTGAGCATGTCCTCCGTTGCCGCTCCTTCGAGTCCCCAGTCTGAACTGCAACGAACGCCCTCTTTTTTTCTACATTTCCTCTGATGGACCGATGGTAAGCAAGAGGCGCTGTGGTATAATAAATATATCTGTACTACTTCAAATGAAATTTCAAACCGGATTGAAAGGAACGTCCTTATCATGAAGAAAATGGCTTTATCATGATGAGTTTTGATTCTTATTGCAGACGATAAAGAGGGGGAAACAGCGATGGCAGATGAGCTGAAGAATACGACGACAGGTGCCAGTACCGCGTCTGCGGGAACACAGAAGCGGGCGCCGCGAAACGATGTGAATGGCGTGCCGAGAACAGAGCGCTTGCGCCGCCCGGCCGATCCGAATGAACTGCTGACCCATAACCAGCCACCGCGTCGTGCCACCCAAAACCGTCCGGCCGATCCGGAGCGGATGGGTGTACCGCTGCAGGCGGTGAAAAAGGAAGATGCATCGAGCTACACCGGTGGACTCGCAGCAGAGGAAGCCGCCGCGAAGCAGGCGAAGTCCCGCCGCAACAGCGACAGCTTCATGCCGGGTGCCGGCTATGAGGGACCGACCAATGCAGAGCTGATGATCGAAATCCGGCGGAACCGCTACATCATGATTACCGTGCTCGTACTGGTGCTGATCATGCTCATCACCTTCTTCGGTTTCGGCATCTACATCTACCGCACCTTCCAGACCTACGAAACGCAGCTGCAGGATGCCTTTGAAACCATGGAAAAGATCGACGATATGGTCGGTAAACTCCAGCGCTCCTACCAGACCTACAGCGGTCAGATCGACGATTTCTTCGATGTCGTCAGCGAACTGAAGGGCTATGTCGAGACCTTCAAGAGCCTCCTCGGCTCACTCCCGAAGATCCAGCTTCCATTCTAAGAAAAAATCGTCCTATAAAACCATAATAGATCGATGGCGTCGTGCTCCTGGCCTGGTATAGAGGAGCACGACACCATAAACAATCAGCCGGTGAGCAGAACATCCGCTCACCGGCTGATTTATTTTCTTTCCGTCACATCCGGCCCAGCCGGTACTTGAAGTCCCGGTAGCCGAAGTGGACGATTTCCTCGGTGCGGCCATCCGGCTTCCGGGTGTAAATCGCCGGCAGCGGCATACCGTTGAAGGTGTTGTTTTTGCAGGTCGTGTAGATCGCAATGTCGCCGAAGACGAGGAGATCCCCGATCTTCGGCTCCGTGTCGAAGCTGTAGTCGCCGATCACATCGCCGGCGAGGCAGGTCGGTCCGGCGAGGCGGACCGTGCAGACCTTTTCGCCTGCGTCACCGGCCTGAAGCAGTGGCGGGCGGTACGGCATCTCGATGACGTCCGGCATGTGACAGGCCGCACTGGCATCGAGGATCGCGATGGTCGTATCCCCGTTTTTCACGACGTCCAGCACATGGGTCAGCAGGTAGCCGGCATTCAGCGCACAGGCCTCACCCGGCTCTAGATAGACGGTCACATCCCAGCTCTCCTGGGCGCGGCGGATGCACTGCTCGAGCAGCGCGATGTCATATCCAGGACGCGTGATGTGGTGTCCACCACCGAAATTAAGCCACTTCAGTTTCGGCAGGAGGTCGCCGAACTTCTCTTCTACCGCATCCAGGGTCTCCGCCAGTGCATCGGCGTCCTGCTCACAGAGCGTATGAAAATGCAGCCCATCGAGAAGCTGTGGCAGCTCCGGATGCGCCGCGACGGCAGCATCCCACTGTGCCCGTGTCGTACCCAGGCGACTGCCCGGGGCGCATGGATCATAGATGGCATGGCCGTCCTGGGTCGAGTGCTCCGGGTTGATGCGGAGGCCGAGACTCTTGCCGGCGGCCTTCGCCTGTGGTCCGAACTGAAGAAGCTGCGCCGGGGAATTAAAGACGATGTGGTCCGCGTAGTGAATCAGCTCTGCCATCTCATCTTCCCGGTACGCGGCACAGAATACATGCACTTCTTTTCCCGGCATCTCCTCTGCCCCGAGCCGCGCCTCGTAGAGACCGCTCGCCTCGGTCCCCGCGAGATGCGGGGCGAGGATCGGATAGAGGTCATAGTTACTGAAGGCCTTCTGCGCGAGGAGGATCCGGCAGCCGGTCCGCTCCGCGAGGGCACCCAGGATCTCAGCATTGGCCTGAAGCTGTGCTTCGTCGAGCAGATAGCACGGGGTCGGCAGCGCATGAAAGGCCACCGGGGTCACGCCGTCAATCGACGCGAACGGCGCACGGGGATCGGCTACGACCGACGATGCCGAATACGAGGATGGCTGCGTGGAAAGCTGTTCCGCCAACGCATGCTCGCTCATCGGTGCGTGCGCAGCCTGCACATCCCGCGGCTCCATCAGTCTACGAGCGCCGGGTTATGATTCTCGCGGCGCGGAAGTCCATACTTGTCGAGGGCATCGAGGAAAGGATCCGGATTGAACTCCTCGACGGTGTATACGCCCGGCTTGATCCACTCGCCGGTCAGCATCATGAGTGCGCCGCACATCGCCGGTACGCCGGTGGTGTAGCTGATGGCCTGGCTGCCGACCTCGCGATAGCACTCCTGGTGATCGCAGACGTTGTAGATATAGTAGTGCTTCTCCTGACCGTCCTTCTCACCGGTGAAGATGCAGCCGATGTTGGTCTTGCCCTTCGTGCGCGGGCCGAGGCTCGCCGGATCCGGGAGGAGTGCCTTCAGGAACTGAATCGGCACGATTTCCTGCCCCTGGAAGCGGATCGGAGTGGTCGACAGCATGCCGACATCCTCGAGGCAGCGCATGTGATCGAGGTAGCTCTGACCGAAGGTCATGAAGAAGCGGATGCGCTTCACATCCGGCAGGTTCTTGCCGAGGGACTCGATCTCCTCGTGGTGCAGAAGGTACATATCCTTCTCGCCGACCTCGTCGAAGGTATACTCGCGCTTGATGCTCATCGCCGGGATCTCCACCCACTTGCCGTTCTCCATGTAACTGCCCGGTGCAGATACCTCACGGAGGTTGATCTCCGGGTTAAAGTTGGTCGCGAAGGCATAGCCGTGGTCACCGCCGTTGCAGTCGAGGATGTCGATGGTGTCGATACGGTCGAACTCGTGCTTCGCCGCATATGCGCAGTACGCCTGGGTTACGCCCGGGTCGAAGCCGCAGCCGAGCAGCGCGGTGAGACCGGCGTCCTCAAACTTCTTCTTATACGCCCACTGCCAACTGTAGTCGAAGTAGGCAGAGAAACCGGCTTCCTTGCAGCGCTTCTCGTAAATCGCGCGCCACTCTGGATCATCGGTGTTCTCCGGCTCGTAGTTTGCCGTATCCATGTAGTTGACGCCGCAGGCGAGGCAGGCATCCATGATGGTGAGGTCCTGATACGGAAGCGCGATGTTCATCACGAGATCCGGCTGGTAGCTGCGGATCAGTGCGCAGAGCTGCTCCACGTCATCGGCATCGACCTGTGCCGTCGTGATCTTCGTCTTCGTCGTCGGTGCGAGCTTCTCCGCGAGGGCATCGCACTTCGACTTGGTTCGACTGGCAATGCAGAGCTCCGTAAAAACGTCACTCACCTGACAGCACTTGGAAATCGCAACACTGGCTACACCACCGCAGCCGATCACTAATACTCTACTCATAAGGGTACTCTCCTTTATATAAAATCATGTGACAAAACGAATACTACTGCAGTGCCAGCAGGAGCTCACGGAGCACCTTGCAGGCGGTCGCGGTGGATACGCCGCTCGTATCCAGCATCGGGGCGAGCTCGTTCACATCCGCGGCAACGATGTTTGCCTTCGTCGCCGTGCGGATGGCCTCAAGCAGCTGAAGGAAGCTCACGCCACCCGCCTCCGGTGTACCGGTCCCTGGGAAGGCCGACGGATCGAGGCAGTCGAGGTCGATGGTCAGGTAGACCGGTGTTCCCTTTTCCTGAAGCTTCTCGATAAGCTCCGAAAGTCCGGTGAAATCGAACCTGTGCATATCGGTATGCTCCGCTGCGAAGCGGAATTCCTCCCGCTCGCCGCTCCGGATGCAGAACTGGTGGATGCGACCATCGCCGAGGAGGTCATGGCAGCGGCGGAGCACACAGGCGTGGCTCAGCTGCGCGCCGAGGTAGTCGTCCCGCAGGTCGGCATGGGCATCGAAGTGAATGATCTCGAGCTCTGGATACTTCGCAGCGACCGCGCGTACGGCGCCGAGGGTCACGAGGTGCTCCCCGCCGAGCAGCAGTGGCAGCTTGCCATCCTGCAGGATCTCCGTCGCGCGGGCCTCGATGTCCTGAAGAGCCATCTCGCTCGAACCGAAGCAGAGCTCGAGGTCCCCGCTGTCAAATACCTTCGTATCCATGAGGTCCCGGTCCTGATACGGGCTGTAGGTCTCGAGGCCGAAGCTCTCGTGCCGCATCGCCGCCGGGCCGAAGCGTGCCCCTGGGCGAAAGCTCGTGGTCGAATCAAATGGGGCGCCGTAGAGCACGATGTCCGCTTCGTCGTAGCCCGCGTCACAGCCGATAAAGTTTTCAATATTTGGTGTAAGCATCAGTGTCCCTCCACTTCCCGAAGCATCTCCTCGAGAAAGGCCGGGAGATAAAATGCACCCACATGCAGGCGGGTGGTGTAGTACCGGGTGCGCATATTGAGTGCCTGCCAGGCCTCTGCGTCCATGTCGTTGATCGGATGGTACTTCTTGCTGGCGAAGCCGAAGAGCCAATAGCCGGCAGCGAAGGTCGGGATATGCGCCTGGTAGACCTTACTGATCGGGAAGGTGCTCGCGATGCGCTGATGACTGCGCTGCATCGCGGTCGCATCCTCGGTGTAGAACGGGCTGCCCTGCTGGTTCACCATGATGCCGTCCTCCTTCAGTGCCTTGAAGCAGGAGCCGTAGAACTCACGGGTGAAGAGACCCTCGGACGGTCCGAACGGATCCGACGAATCCACGATGATGAGATCGTACTCCGCCTCGCACTGACGGATGAACTTGAGTGCGTTCTCATAGTAAATGTGTACGCGACGATCGTCCATACGGCAGGCATTGCCCGGAAGATACGCACGGCAGGCCTCGATGACCTGCGGATCCATCTCGACGAGGTCGATGCACTCGACGCGGTCATAGCGGGTGAGCTCCCGCACGACGCCGCCGTCACCGGCACCGATGACGAGGATGTCCTTCGCGTTCCGGTGGACGGCCATCGGCACATGGGTGATCATCTCATCGTAGATGAACTCGTCACGCTCGGTCAGCATGACGTTGCCGTCGAGGGTCAGCACACGGCCGAACTCCGGTGTTTCGAAGATGTCGATGCGCTGGTAGTCGCTCTGCTTCGAGTAGAGCTGACGGTTCACACGGATGCTGTGCTTCACATCCGGTGTATGAAACTCTGAAAACCACATTTCCATTTGTCTTTCCTCCTTCCGACGATGCTTACTCGGCGATGACGTTCAGGTGCAGGATCTCCGCATCCTCCGGTCCCGTCATGCTGCAGCCCTTCGCCTTCGCGTACTCGATGTAATCGAGAATCTCCGCGGTGATCCGCTCGCCTGGTGCCAGGATCGGAATGCCTGGCGGATAACACATGACGAACTCACTGCAGACCTTGCCCACGGTTTCACGCAGCGGCAGGCTCTTCTTCGGTGCGTAGAACGCCTCCTGCGGACTCGCGGCCACCTCCGGATCGATGTACTCCTGGCTGAGCAGGCCCTCGCCGTTCGTATGATAGCGTCGCTTGATTTCGGACAGCGCGCTCACGAGACGCTCGATCTCCTGGATGCGATCACCGATGGAGAGGTAGGCGAGGATGTTGCCGATGTCGCCGAACTCAATCTGAATATCGTATTCATCCCGCAGGATGTCATAGACCTCGATGCCCGCGAGTCCGATGTCCAGCGTATGGACACTGAGCTTCGTGGTATCGAAATCGAAGATGGAATCTCCGTTGCAGAGCTCCTTGCCGAAGGCATAGTAGCCGCCGACGGCATTGATCTCCTCACGGGCGTACTCGGCCATATCCGCCACCTGATGGAAGACCTGCCGGCCGCGCAGGGCGAGGTTCCGGCGGGAGATGTCGAGGCTCGACATGAGGAGATAGCTGCCCGAAGTCGTCTGGGTGAGGTTGATGATCTGACGCACGTAGCCTTCATTGACGTTCGGTCCCGTCAGGAGGAGACTCGACTGGGTGAGGCTGCCGCCGCTCTTATGCATCGAAACCGAGGCCATGTCGGCGCCAGCTGCCATCGCGGACACCGGAAGGCCGCCACCGAAGTAGAAGTGGGTGCCATGGGCTTCATCGGCGAGGCAGAGCATGCCGGCGTCATGGGCCATCCGCACGATCGCGCGGAGATCACTGCAGATGCCGTAGTAGGTCGGGTTGTTCACCAGCACGGCGACCGCCTTCGGATGCTCGGCGATGGCCTTCGCCACCTGCTCCCGCTTCATGCCGAGGCTGATGCCGAGGCGGGTATCTACCTCCGGATTTACATAAACCGGCACGGCACCGCAGAGCACGAGCGCGTTCAGGACGCTGCGGTGTACGTTTCGCGGCAGGATGATCTCGTCGCCGCGCTTGCAGGCCGTCAGCACCATGCTCTGCACAGAGCTCGTCGTACCGCCCACCATCAGGAAGGCGTGGGCTGCGCCGAAGGCGTCCGCCGCCAGCTCCTCTGCTTCTCGGATCACCGACACCGGATGGCAGAGATTATCGAGGGGCTTCATGCTGTTGACGTCGACGCCGACGCACTGCTGCCCCAGGAACGCGGTCAGCTCCGGGTTGCCGCGGCCACGCTTGTGTCCCGGCACATCAAAAGGGACCACACGCATGCGCCGGAAGTTCTCCAGCGCCTCGTGAATCGGTGCACGCCGCTGATCCAGGCGCGTGCGTTTCGCATTTCCATTCATGTATTACCTCCGTTCGTGGTACCCACCATGACATGCACGATACTCACGCATTGCTCTCATTCGAATTCTGTTTCGCAGGCAACTCGAGTGCGCAGTTAAGCATGCATGCTCACAATGCGCTCAACATCCGATGCTGCAAAACAGAAATAAAAAAGGCAAGTCTGCATATACGCAAACTTGCCTGAAACAGCTTATGTAAAGACAGGAAACTCCCTCCTCGGAGTCCGAATCCGGGTGTTCTTCTGTCGTTTCAAAAAACTGAGCGTGTCGAGAGTCTATATAGCAATCTTACTTTTACTACTCTTTATTGACCAATTCACAAGTCTGCGCGTTTAACGTGCAATTTCATGGTTGTAAAGGAACCAACTTATAAAATTTGAGCTTCTAACTCAATCAATAAGGTAACCGAAGTTACCGATCGGCAGTGGACCCGGCTGTCCGTATGGCCTTAGCCCCAGTGGGGCGGTCCGTAGGTAAATTGCTTTGAAAAACTCTTACAAACACGATTCGTCTTTCAAATCGAGTTGATTATAAACAGAATAAAATTTACTGTCAATTATTTTATGCGCGTTTCTACGAGCGATGCGCGGATGGCTTATACATGTGCATGAGAGCTTGCCCGCAAATGCACATGTATAAGCTCAGACGCATAGCGCGACAGCGCGACATGAGTATGAAGCGAAGCGAAATACGAATGGCATCGCAACGATCATTTTTATGTGTTATTCTATCCCTGTGACATTTCAAGTATGAGGAACCGATTATGAACCAGTATGTAGATCAGAGTATCGCGCTCTGGGTCATCTTCATGAGCGTCATCGCCTTTCTGCTGTATGGGCTTGACAAATATAAGGCGATCCACCATCGGTGGCGGATTCCGGAGCAGACGCTGATTCTGGCGGCGCTCGTCGGTGGCGCACCGGGTGCTCTGCTCGGCATGCGGATGTTTCATCATAAAACGCGGAAGTGGAAGTTCCGTATCCTGGTGCCGCTCGCCACGATCGCGTGGATGGCGCTGCTCGGCTATCGCTTCGTTATAGTGTAGTGCTGTGGATGCGAGAACCAGATGGAATGACATATGAAGAAATTTTGTTGTACTATGTAGTAAAGTCCCGCTATGCTAGAAACATCGCGACCGTTGATCGTGCTGCTTTTCAGAATGCCCAGCGATGTGTGGACGAATCATGATATGACTGGAGAAAAAATGGAAAAGATAAAGTCAGTTGCGTTACTTGGGGCTGGTGCCGTCGGCTCCTATGTGATTTATGGATTTTCAGGCTGCCCTGATCTCCGCTTCAGCCTCGTCGCTGAGGGCGCGCGTGCGGAGCGCTTAAGGAAAGACGGCTGTCTCATCAACGGGGATGTGTATCATCCGGAGGTCCTGTCGCCTGCCGAGGCACACGGCGTCGACCTGCTGATCGTCGCCCTCAAGTATGGTGCTCTGAAGGAAGCATTGCCCGAGATCCGAGCGGTCGTCGGCGAACACACGACGGTCATGAGCCTCATGAACGGGGTCGACAGTGAGGACATCATCGCCTCCGTGATCGGTGCGGAGCACATGATCTACTCGATGATCAAGGTGGCGTCCTCCCGCCAAGAGGGCCGGGGCTGCTGCTTCGACCCGGAGACGACCGTCGGGATCATCTATGGGGAGGCCAATGCTCCTTACGAGAGTGCACGGATCCGCGCGATGGAGGATGTCTTCGGAAGGTCCCGCCTGCATACGCGGCACACGGACTGCATCCGCGAGGAGATCTGGAACAAGTTCCGGCTCAATGTATGCAACAACCTGCCACAGGCCATCCTCGGCGTCGGCGTGGGCTGCTACCGGGACAGTGCGCACATGAAGGCCATCAGTGATGGACTCCGCCACGAGGTGGAGCAGATTGCAGAAGCGAAGGGTGTCGACATGGAGAAGCTCGCCATGCTGGACAGCAAGGGCTGTCTGGTGTCGCCAGCCGCGCGCTACTCGACCCTACAGGACCTCGACGCCAGACGGCATACGGAGATCGATATGTTTTCCGGGACGCTGATGCGGATGGGCGAGGAATGCGGCATCCCGACGCCATTTAACACCTGCATTTACCACCTGATCAAGGCACGCGAGGAAAAGAACGACGGCCTCTTCGATTATGAGGGAAAGACCGATAAAAGCTGCTGGGCGAAGTAAAAGGATCCTATGCACGAAACAGCCTGCCGTTAAAACGGCGGGCCGTCTTTATGTATGCGAAGCTGTATAGTTTTTATGCGTCGACATCATCTGACGGATAGAAGGAGGTATCATGCCTGTCGAAAACGCCACAAAAGCCTGGTTTCATCTGCCTGGCCTGTTCGAATACTATGAGCTCTATGCCCGTTTTCTCTCGCTGTACCGTGCACACCGGGCGTACTTCTACGACTGGTGCGAGATCGGCTCGATCTATGGCGCACCGCGCGACGCGATCTGGAGTGGCGGTCGCATCAGCGATGGCACAACCGCCCCGGAGAAGGTGCTGACACTCATGCGGGACTACGACATCTCTGCCCGCCTCACCTTCAGTAATTCCCTGCTGCAGCCGGAGCATCTGCACGATCCGGCCTGCAATGCACTGTGTCGTCTGTTTTCGGAAGGAGCAGCGCCGGCGAACGGCGTGATCGTGTCCTCCGATCTGCTGATTGATTATCTTCGGACGCACTATCCGAAGCTCTATCTCGTCTCCTCGACCACGAAAGTGCTGACGGATTTTTCAGATCTGCGTCACGAACTCGCGCGCCCAGAATTCCGCTTCGTCGTGCCGGATTTCCGCCTGAATAAGGCATGGCCATCTCTTCGTGCACTGCCACAGGCAGCGAAGGACAAGGTCGAATTTCTCTGCAACGAGTGCTGCTGGTTCGGCTGTCGGGACCGAAAGGCCTGCTATGAAGCGGTCAGCCGTATCGCCCTCGGGATACCCGGTCCGGAGCATCACTGCGCTGCCCCGCATGCAGCCGAAGGCTATCGCTTTTCGAAGGCGATGGAGAATCCAGGCTTTATCAGCCTGGACGATATCCAGAACACCTATCTTCCGATGGGCTTCTCCCAGTTTAAGATCGAGGGGCGGGGCCTCGGCAGTGCGCTGATCCTCGAGTTCCTGCTCTACTACCTGACCCGCCCGGAATACCAGATTCACGTGCGCGAGGCACTCTACCTCGACAACATGCTGGATCTCTTCTGATCCACTGCCTGCGTGGTGCCATCCTCACCTTAAGAATTTCGTCATGTTGAGCGCGCAGCTGACACTGCGCGTTCAACTATATTCCACCCATATCTTTCTTTCATATAGTGCATACAATTTCTCACATTCCATACATATCCAACCTGCTTCTCCTGTATAGAGCGGATATTTTCGTTCCGCGCAGTATTCTGTTTTATAATTTCTCAACAGTTCCATAAGACGATTGATATCCCCCACCTGCGCAGCAGCCATTCCTGTCATCGTCCATAAAAATTTTGTGCTTCTTTCACTCAGTTTCTGCCACTGAAACTTTTCCGTAAACTGAACATATAATTTCTTTTGCGTTCGTTTCTCTTTCACTGGAAATCCATAAATCAGCGGATAGATCTGGGCAACCCCATCCGGATAGAATTCTGTCGGGTCATACAGATCCCGGTCTCGAATAATTCTCCATTTTTGAGTTTCATCATCCCAGAATGTATTTTCTAGCTGCTCCTGTAGCTTTCCACGTAATTCACGGATCAGATGAGCATCTTCCACCCCTGCCTGTTCCAGTTTATACAGGCCCTTCCATACTTCCAGATTATCCATCAGATAAGCTGTTGTATTTTCTTCTGAAACCTGGGTGATTCCATCCTGCATCAGGCTTTGAATCTTTTTTAATGCCAGGCGGATTCCCTTTTCCCAGGATTCCGGCAGTTCTGTACTTTCTGTCTTTTCCAGATATTTTCCCATAAGAAAAAGATACATGCCCAGATATCCGTCTTCGGAATCAGCCTTTTCTCTATAAATAAGTTTCTCACCCTCTTTTCTGTAGATGCCCATTTTTCCATCTGTTTCCAGCAAAATTCCGCTATGCCAGTCCAGATACCTGCCAACAGCTTTTTTCTCCGCTTCCGTAATGGGGCGATTCTCCGTTTCTGCCAGAAGCCCCAGTGCAGCCACACACGCAAAGTATGGATTCACATCTCCGGCTTTACTGCCATTCATATAGATTTCGCCCCCAGGGCCCTGATTCTCAAGAATCCACCCTTTTTCTTCGGTCAGAACGGTTTCCAGCCATGTCTGCCGGGCCTCTATTTCTTTTCTCCGTTTCTGATAATAAATGAACACAAGTGCACTACACACAGTTATGCAAAAGATCATAAGGATCATCACTGTCTTTCGATGTTCCACTTTTCTTTTGCACGAGTTCTGCTTATGCTCATGCATCTATATCCTCCAGAATTTTTCTGATTTTGATACTTGCCGTCCCATCACCATAAGGATTTCTGGCCTCACTCATCTCTCTGTAAATCTCTGGTTCTGTAAGGAGCTGCCTGCATTCTCTGTAAATGTCCTCCATCTTCGTGCCTACAAGCTTTAAGGTTCCTGCTTCCACACCTTCCGGACGTTCTGTTGTATCTCTCATGACCAGTACCGGTTTTCCCAGCGCAGGCGCTTCCTCCTGGATTCCGCCACTGTCTGTCATGATCAGATAACTGGCTTTCATCAGGTTATGGAATTCCACCACATCCAGTGGTTCGATCAGGTGTATTCTCTCACATCCACCGAATTCCTCATCCGCGATTTTTCTGACCAGCGGATTCAAATGGACAGGATAAATCACCTTTACATCTGCAAATTCCTCCACGATCCTGCGTATAGCCCGGAACATATCCCGCATCGGTTCTCCCAGATTCTCTCGTCTGTGTGCCGTCACAGCAATCAGCCTGCTGCCCTGGGCCCATGCGATCTCCGGGTGATAAAAGTCATTTCGCACCGTATAGTGCAGCGCATCGATTCCGGTATTTCCTGTGACGAAAATCCGCGCTGGATCCTTCCCCTCTTTCAGCAGTGCATCCGCTGCTTTCTGCGTCGGTGCAAAATGCAGGCTGGCCGTCAGCCCGATGGCCTGCCTGTTAAATTCTTCCGGATACGGAGATTTCATATTATACGTACGAAGTCCCGCTTCCACATGTCCTACCGGAATCTGCTGGTAAAATGCTGCCAGCGATGCGGCAAATGCAGTCGACGTATCTCCATGAACCAGCACGATATCCGGTTTTTCCTTGTTCAGGATTTCCCTCATGCCTGTCAGAATCGCCGTCGTCACATCCGTAAGGTCCTGCCCTTTTTTCATGATCGCCATATCATAATCCGGGACCACTTTAAAAATATCGAGAACCTGCTTCAGCATTTCCCTATGCTGTCCTGTGACACACACCAACGTTTCCAGTTTTTCACTTTTTTTCAGCTCCAGAACAAGCGGGCACATTTTAATTGCTTCCGGTCTTGTTCCGAAGATCACCAGTACTTTTTTCATTCTCACTTTCCTCCCAGTTCTTGATCCAGATACGCCAGTCGTTCACGGATCGTATCGGTCAGCTGTTTCATAGCTGCCTCATAGCTGCCGAGATCCCTCGACATGCCCTCCTTAGTGGTTCCGGCTAACAGGGACTCATGAAAAGAATATCCCCACACTTTAAAGTTTCTATCTACAGCAGCGCCCAGTTCCGCCTGATAAGATGCTATTTTCTCAGCGATATGTTCATCAGATAGTGTGGTTTTACGTAGCTGTCCATATCTTTCACAGACACGTTCTCTGAAAGTTTCATCCTCCCACAGCCTTTCAAACCATGAATTCTCCACAGTATGAAGAACATCCGTTTCTGTCCGGAACCACTGATAATTATCAAAACCGTTGTTAAAGTCCCATACAGCAAGTTGCAACTTTCCGTCCAATTCTTTATACAAATAAGTAGAAAGATTACCAGCATCATAATTCATGGCAAATTCATTGATAATAAAGTAATCCACCCAATTATCCATGTCTATATATGCCTGATATCCAATTCTTTTGTCGCTGAAATTCTTTCCATATAAAGCCTGTTCAAATTCAGAGATATCTTTCTGGATATATTCTTTTTGTTTTTCTGTTATTTTATTTTTTGACGGATATCTTATGTACAAAGCGTTATATGTATAGCCGTTAGTCTTTCCCCATGTGTCTATCTCTTCAGAGCCCGTATCAATTCTGTCTCTGTTTACAATATATGCAGTTTCTCCGGACAACAAACCAAATTCCGCGAGACGCAGTCTGCTTTCTCCGTTTGTTACAGGCTCCACTGCCAGATAAACGCCCTGATATTCTCCATCAACAAACAATTCCACAAACCGGGTGTCCGGAGCCCATCCATTTAATTCCCTTGCCAGATCATATACCAGTTTATTTCTGATCAGCGTCTTATCAAGATAAGGACCATTTAACACCCATTCACTGTTTGCTCCCATTCCTGCAAGAGACACTTCTTTTGCACTGTCTTTTTTATTTTTATAAAATTTAATGCGATACTGCTTTTTATCAAATTTGCTATAAGAAGAAGCGCCTCTGTATTTGATCGTAGCGCGGTATATGGAATTGGGAGTAGAAAAAACAGATCGTTCCTCTCCGTTTCCATCCAACAGAGCAATATTTCCCCAGATTGCATTCTCCTTCAGGACCTGCTGTCCCTTTGTATTCATATAGACTACCGGAAGTGTCGTAGAGAATTCTCCCAGATCATAGTATTCCAGACTCTCCTCGTCCGGTGCAGCCCACTCTTTCATTTCTTCTTTCGTGATAACAGTTCTCTTTTTTTCCTTTGACTTATTTTCTGACTTTACAACAGAATTTCCCACAATGGATATTCCACAGAGAACTGTTATCATCAGAATACATAAAAGGATACGTCTTATCCTTTTCATAGCAACACCTCTCAGTCAGGCAGCCTTTTTACTGCGAAAGTTCATCCTTCTGGTCAACTATATTTACCCTTTTCACGCCATCGATTTTGATCAGTTTCTCTGAAATATCCATCTGATTTTCTTTTGCAGCTTTATACAGGATTCCCTCTCCGATAGAATAAACCAGTTCAAAGCTGCTTTCTGTAACATTTCTCATGGAAACATGTGCCTTCCCTGAAAAGAAAGTATCTACTGCTGCCTCTGTTTTATGTAAGCATTCAGGGTTTCCCTGAACGACCAGCAATTTATTACACGATGTAAAGCCATTTTTGGTAATAATAAGAAAAAGGAGTAAAAAAGCAGAACCAATGGCAATAAGCGCATACTGAGATACACCACAGCCAATGCCTGCCGCGATTGCCCAGAAGATATAAGTAGCATCTCTTACATCCTTTACAGCAGTACGGAATCTTATGATAGAAAGAGCACCGACCATACCAAGAGACAATGCAATATTATTACTGATAATGCTCATGATCATAGCTGTGATGATCGTGATCGATCCGATTGAAATATTAAATTTCCTGCTGTATGCAGATCCTGCATAAGAAATTTTATAAGTAAACATGATAAAAAAGGCAACGATCAGTGCGATCACATTATTCATTAAAATTACAGTCACACTCAGTGCTTCTGTATTTGTCAGATTTTCTACGATAAATTCTCTCATATCTCTCTCCAATCCCGGCATCCGGTTTACAAACATTCTCCGGTCTGCCGTATGTAAAACTTACGGTCACATCATTCTGGCTCTGGAATATTTGCTGTGGCTGGTGGACAGTT
>CAKQED010000020.1:0-36334 GCA_934229835.1 uncultured Oribacterium sp.
ATCAGCCTGCACCGGGCTTCTGCGCCTGTGTGCTGCAAAAGGCGGATGCATAACCTGAACGATGCCCACCGGCTTATGAAAACCATAAACTGGTGGGCATCGTGTTTAGTGAATCTTCTCGAGCAGCATCGTCATATTTGCATACAGATCATCGCGGGTTTTCGCCTTCATGACGGTGCTGATGAACTCCTCGCCGGTGGCCTCTTTTTCCGTCGCCTGGGTGAGGCAGTAGCCGGCCGCCTTCGTCGTGCCGGTCTTTCCGCCGAGGACGTGGAGACCGTCCGGGGGCTCGACTTCACCGAGCATATATTTGTTCGAAACGGTCCACTCCTGCTTCTTCGGCATGCCGTTTGCGTCCTTATACTCCGGGTCGTAGTGCACGCTTCCGACGATCTCGCGGAAGGCATCATACGCGAGGGCCGCGTGCATCGTCAGGTAGATATCATACGGTGTCATGTAGTGATTCTCGTCCGGAAGTCCGTTGACGTTTACGAAGTGGCAGCCCGTGGCACCGATCTCCATCGCCGTTTCATTCATCATCTCCACGAAGGCGTCGACGGAGCCGGCCGTGGCCTCCGCGACAGCCACCGCAGCATCATTTCCGGACGGCAGCAGCATACCATAGAGAAGCTCCTCGATGGTGAGGGTCTCCCCCGGATGGATATAGGCCATGGAGGACCCGGAGACGCTGATCTTCGAGTTCTGCGTGACCGTGAACTCCTGCTGCAGGTCATCGACATGCCGGAGGCACACGAGGGC
Organism: uncultured Oribacterium sp.; assembly: GCA_934229835.1. GTDB lineage: Bacteria > Bacillota > Clostridia > Lachnospirales > Lachnospiraceae > Oribacterium. The sequence goes on from CAKQED010000020.1 coordinate 760, forward strand.
CGTCATCACCTTCGTGATGGACGCCGGATAGGTGCGGACATACGGATTCTTCGAGACGAGCACCTGTGGATCATCGCCCTCGTTCGAGACGAGGAGGGCCGCCTCTGCCGTGAGGCCGTCTGCCCCGACCGTCTGCTTCGCATCCGGAAGCGCGAGGCCCTTCGAGAAGCCATCTGCGTGCTTCCTGGAGACATCGCTGACACTGACCGCGTTCATGCGGGTGAGTCCCATGCGGATGTCATAGCTGTGCTCCAGCTCCTTTCGCCCGCAGCCGGCGAGCGGTATCATGAAAAGCAAGCATAAAAGAAACGGAAGGAGTCTTCGCTGGAAGCTCCCTCCGGATGGTTTCATGCTGCGATCGCGATTCTTTCGATTCTGTCTAAGCATGTATCTGTTGATCTCCTGTCGTAATCTTTGATGCCCTGATCTCGCATCGAGCGGACCGTGAAACCGTACCGACGCACTGCGCAGGTAGCCACCGGATGCCGTCGGGCCAGGTTCAATGTCTACATCAGATGTTCCGCCACTCGAGATCGCCACGCTCCAGCGCCTTGATCAGAAGCTCGGCGGTCGCAAGGTTCGTCGCGATCGGGATGTTGTAGCTGTCGCACAGACGAACGATGGAGTTGACCTCCGGCTCCTGTGCCTTCACATGTAACGGGTCACGCAGGAAGATCACCATATCGAGGTTTCCCTGCTCGATCTGTGATGCCAGCTGACGAGCGCCGCCCGTCTCTCCCGGAAGGAATTTATGTATACGTAGATTCGTGACCTCCTCGATGAGGAGTCCGGTGGTACCGGTCGCATAGAGCTCATGCTTGCTCAGGATACCACGGTAGGCGATGCAGAAATTCTGCATCAGCTTCTTCTTTGAATCATGTGCGATTAATCCGACATTCATTATTAAGACCTCTCTGACCTTACTTTTTCATTGTACAACAGCGAAGCATGACGCCCTTCAAAAAAGGATCGTCGATTCACGCACGATTGCTTCTCTGCAATGCTACATTTAACACGATGCCCATACCGGCATAGACGGAAACCAGTGAACTTACGCCTCTCGAGAAAAAAGGAAGTGTGATGCCGGTATTCGGGAAGATTCCCGTGGTTACCGCAATGTGCGTATAGGTCTGAAATCCGATCCATGCCATCATGCCGACACAAATCAGACGTCCACTGAGATTTCGAGCCTTCTTTGCTATTATAAGACATTCTACGATAATCAACAAGAATAATATGATAATTATCAGCGATCCACGGAAGCCTAGCTCCTCTCCCACGACTGCAAAAATGAAGTCATTATCCTCTTCCGCGAGGAAATTACCGTTTTTCACGGAAAAAATGGAGCTGTTGTAGAGCCCCTTGCCCGTCAGCTTTCCGGAGCCGATCGCCATCATGGAGTACATCTGTTGGTAGAAGGTCTGCGTGTTCTCCGACGGGTTCAGGAAGGTCAGGATACGCTGTGCCTGATAGCCACGCAGCAGCGGGATCTTATCATAGAGGCCCGACCGGAACAGATAGACGAAGATCAGGGCGAAGGGAACGATGGCGAGGACCACACCGAGGATCCAGCGGAAGCTGATATCCGACGCAAAGACCATGGCCGCTACGATGATCGTGATGATGATACTCGTACTCAGGTTCGGCTGCAGAAGGATCAGCAGGATCGGGATCATAAACCACACGAAGGCCATCAGCACGATGTGCGGTAGGTTGATCTGGTCCTTCGCCTGCTGAAAGTAGGCGGCGAAGAACACGATGAGTCCGATCTTCACGAACTCGGCCGGCTGAACCTGTCCGATGACCGGCAGCTGTATCCAGCGGACCGCATCGTGTCCGGCGGCGGTTCCGTAGATCAGAACACCCGCGAGGAGCAGGACGCAGAACAGGTAGATCAGCTTCGCCTGCTGCACGATCCAGCGATAGTCCACGAGCGACAGCGCGATGCAGATCGCCAGCCCGGCGAAGGAACCCAGGATCTGACGCACGACCTGTACGTCCCGGAAGCTCTCAGCTCCGACCGCGGAGCGCATGACGAGCACACCGAGGATGTTCAGCACGATCATATAGAGGACGAGCCGGAAATCATAATGCTTAAAATTGTAATCAAACCTCATAATTATACTCTTTTAGTCGGAAACATTGACCGAGGAAACGTAGGACGCATCCCGTGAAAGGATGGCCTCGAGACTGTCCTTACCATAGCAGTAATTGTATACGTTGTTTGCGAGACTCGCGGCGTTACCGGAGGAATATCCGTACGGGATGTTCACGGTGACGGCGATCTCCGGGTTGTCATACGGCGCGTAGGAAACGAAAACCGCATGGTTACCACGGTCCTCACGCTCCTGTGCGGTACCGGTCTTACCGGCGATCGGGATGTTCTGGCCGCTGAAGACGTTCTTCGCGACACCTTCCGTGATCATCTCACGGAGTCCGGTCTGCACCGCGTTCCAGGTTACCGTGCTGAAGTCAAGCTGTTCCTTCACTTTCGGTTCGATCGTACGAAGCACGTTGCCGTCAGAATCCGTTACCTTGTCGAGGATCGAGAGGTCGAAAACGGTACCTCGGTTTGCGACGGCGGTGATATAGCGGGCGAGCTGCACGTTATTGTATGCATGATTACCCTGACCCATCGCAGAACGCTCCGGATCGTAATCCGAGATGTGCGGCTTCGTCTCATCGATTTCGACGCCCGAGAGGGAATCGAGTCCGAAAGCAGCTGCGTACTTCGCGATCCGTTCGAGGCCGAGGGTCTGGTTATAGATGCCGTTCGGATCCGTCGCCAGTCGATGGCCGACCTCGGCGAAAAAGAAGTTGCAGGAGTTCTTGATACCATCGATGATGTTCTCCTCTCCATGCTTCTCCGGGTAGATCCAGCACCGGATGTTCGGTACAACGTCCTTATAGATACCGGTACAGTCGATGATGGTCGAGAGGTCGATGACGCCCTCTTCCATCGCCGCGATCGAGGTGATCGGCTTGAAGGTCGAACCAGGTGCGAGCTGGGTCTGGGTTGCGTTGTTGAGAAGCGGCAGGGACAGGTCCTTGTTCACCTTCGCGAGGTAATCACTGTCCGTGATCCGGTTGTTGTCGAAGCCTGGATAGGTCACGAGGGCCCGGATCTTTCCGGTCTTCACATCCGTCACGACGACCGAGCCGTTGCACGGATCCAGCGCGAGCTGTGCCGGGGTCAATGCAATCTGCCGGACCTTCTTCACGAGGAAGGTGTAGGCATAGTGCGCGTCACCGGTCGAGAGCTGCAGATAGGCCTGTGCATCCTCCGGAAGAACGCCCTGCTCGAAGAGCGCCATCAGTAAGAGGTAGCCCTGGAGGGTGTTGTCCGCGATCGCGTACTTATAGAGGACCTTGTCAAAATCCGTATCGTCCCGGAGCCGCTCCATCAGCTGCTCGACCAGAAGCTGGTAGATGTTCTCGGTATCATAGTAATCTTCGGAAAGCGACAGCTTCGAGGTATCAAGCCACGCCTCCTCGATGCCGGCGATGATGAAGTCGTGGAGACTGATGGTGTCGTTTCGCCATGCCTGGTAGGCCTCCGAATCCTTAAACTTCTGATTCGAGCTCTGAATCATACCCGAGGCGTCACTCAGAAGGTAGTCATAGATGTAGACGATGAAGGCCTGCATATCCTTCGGAAGCGCATTCAGTTCACTCGTACTCGGGTTCAGGAGCTCCTGCTCGATGCGCTGAAGCTTCTTCTCCTTATTGGCGGCGAAGATGTCCGCGATCTGGCGCTCGGCGCTGCCCGGCGCAGCCTCCGCGAAATGGGCGGAATCCAACACGTTATTATTGATGAGCTGGAAGTAGGCGTCCTTCACTGGAATGGTGATCTGGGACTGCTTTACGTGCTCGTTCTGCGGGGCATCCGATTCAACGATCTTCGACGCGAGTATGCCGGCCAGCTCCTGCTCGAGCAGGTGGTAGATCGCGATCTGGTCGTTCGCGGAGATGGTGGTATAGATATCATTGCCCGCCTTCGCCTCGGATTCCGAAACGACCTCGAGGACAGAGCCGACGGAGTTCAGGTACATCTCGCGGTAGCCCTTCTGCCCCTTCAGCTCCGACTCCATGCTCTTCTCGAGACCCCAGACACCGACGGTGTCGTTCAGCTCGTAGCCCTCATCGGTCTTTCGGAGCTCTGCGAGCTGATCCTCCCGGACCTGACCGGTGTAGCCGACGATGTGGCTCAGGTACGGCGCATAGTTGTACTTTCGTACGGAAACATTTTCGATATCGACACCCTGCAGCTCGCCCTTCGCCTCGAGGATCTCCGCCATGCACTCCTTCGACACGTTCTTTACGATGGTCGTGGTCTGGTAGCGCTGGTAGGCGGTGAGACGCATGGTAAAGAAGATGTTGATCATATCGAGGGCGGTCTCGTCATCGAGGACGATGGCCATGCCGTTTTCGTCCTTGATGTTATCGAAGCGGTAACGACGCTTCGAGGTGTTGAAGGCCTCCTGTGCACTTACGTTAAAGTCCTTGACGCTTAGGTCGGAGACATTGCGCCCACGGATGTTCGCGATAAAGCGCTTCCGGTCATTTTCGGAGCTCGTCGTGAACTGAAACTCATGATTCTCATCGAGCCGGATCTTATACTGTCCGTCGACGGAATAGCCGTACTTCTCGATGATCTCTGTCAGGTGATACAGCATCAGATTCCGGCGGTTGATGCCCTGATCCGTCGTGTCGTAGGCACCGTTGTCGGCGATCGTGATGTTGTACTGAAGCTCGTTATACGCGAGGAGACGACCGTCGCGGTCATAGATATTGCCCCTCGTACCGACCGTGGTCACCTTCGTCAGGGTACGGTTCTGATAATCCGAGAGGTACTGATCTCCGTTCACGATCTGCAGCTCGAACAGGCGTCCTGCGAGTACCGCAAATAAAAGCGTGAAAATCAGCCCCAGTGCAAAAAGACGGGAGCTGATGAAACGGATGATAAATTCTTTAACTGCGCTCAGTAATTCCTTGAACAATGAAGACTCCTCTAGCGTTCGATCCGCTCATGGGCGGAGAAGAAGAAACGATACAGTACCAGTGTGACAAGCAGTGAAAATACGATGGACGGCAGTACGACGTGCAGTCCATAGTACAGAAGATTCAGCTTCAGTCGGATCAGGAAGCGGAACACATAGATGTAGATGTGGTAGATCATGAGATTGAATACGCACATGAACATCGGCAGGGTGATGTACTCTTCGTAGTAGAAGCGGCTGAAGAAGCCGTTGAGATAGCCGATCAGAACGAAGACCAGGCTGTAGAAGCCGAAGGGACCGGAGTAGAAAAGGTCCATCAGGAGGCCGGCGCCGAGTCCGTAGATCATGCCCGGCAGACTGCCGTGCAGGAAGCCGAAGGAGAAGGTCAGGATCAGCAGCAGGTTCGGGGAAGCGGCGAGAAACGGAATCAGCGGAAATACGCTGGTCTGAATCAGGAACGCAAGCCCCAGGGATGCGATATAAAAGAGGATACGAAGACGCTGCTTCGTCTTCCGCTTCAAAGGCTTCCATTTCGGTAATTTTCGTTTCGTAACTGCGTTCATATCCTATCCGACCTCACCCTGCATTCTCGTCTGTGCTCTCGTCAGAGGCACTCGTCTGGCCGGTGATGTCGCTGAGCGGTGTCAGCCCTTCCATCCCGGACCACTGTGAAGACGCCTCCGTGGACGCGATGCTCTGTCCGTCTGCTGCAGTGGCACTCTCCTCAGCGGCAGCGCTCTCCTCAGCGGCAGTACTCTCCTCGGCGGCCGTTGTGTCCGTCAGGTTCTTCATCAGGACATCCTGCCCCTCATTCGTGTCGAGGAAGTGGTCGGACTTTACATCCTTCAGCACGAGGACCTCGGTGAGATCATCGAAATCGGCTGCCGGAATCAGATAGCCGGTCTTCATCAGCTTCTTCTCGTCATCCTGGATATCGACGGCATAGCCGATGAGGATCCCCGGCATGAACTTCGAGGAGATGTTGGAGGTGACGATACGGTCACCGTCCTGGATCGTCGCGTCCTTCTGCATGTCGGTGATGCGGAGCCGTCCCTGCTGGTAGAGGGTCAGGTCGCCGGCGACGATGCAGGTGCTGCTCGACTGCAGGCACATCGCAGAAACGCGGGACTCGTCGTCGATGATGGAACGGACGGTCGCGTAATTCAGGCCAACGTCGGTCACGATACCGACGAGTCCGCCGTTCGCCATGACGTTCTGATCGACACGGATGCCGTCCTGGGAACCCTTATCGATACGAAAGACCTGGAACCAGTTTTCAGAATCCTTTGCGATGACGCGGGCCGCTACCTTCTCATACTGAAGGTAATCCTGATCCAGCGCATAAAGATCACGGAGGCGACTCAGCTCGCCCTCGTTCTGGGCGAGCCGGTTGTTCTCCTCCGTGAGCAGGTCGATCTGTTCATTTAAGCGCTTGTTCTCCTCCTGTACGGCCTTCAGGCTGCGATGGTCCTCGAACTCATCATAAAGCCCGTAGCCCACGCGGTTCACGCCGGTCTGGAGCGGCACCAGCACATAGCCGATGGTGTTTCTAATCGGGTTCATGAGACCGTCCTTTACGCTCGAAAGGACGATCATCATGACGCATAGTACCGTAAGAACAATAAAGATATATTTACTCTTCCTGTTTTCCACTGATTAATTCCTGTTCTCTGAAGCTGATATAGCGATGGTCGCCGATGATGACATGGTCGATGAGGCGGATCCCGACGAGCTGTGCGGCCTGCTCCAGCTCACGCGTGAACTGGATATCCTCCTCCGACGGTGCCGGATCTCCGCTCGGGTGATTGTGCACCATGATGAAGCAGGCGGCATGAATGCCGAGCGCTTCGATGAAGATCTCCCGTGATGAAATCGCAGAGCGACAGCAGGTGCCGGTCGAAAGGAGCTTATCCTTCAGAAGCTGCATCTGGTAGTCGAGGTAGAGGATGCGGACGACCTCATGGTCGAGATACCGGAGATCCTCCATATAGTACTCTGCCACCAGCTCAGGGCGTGAAAACACGGTATGCTTCACTCTCTTCGCCCGCTGCCAGATGCGGTGCGCGATTTCACCGACGACGCTGAGCTGAACGGCCTTCACATAGCCGATCCCCTCCACCTGCCGGTACTCCTCCGGCGTAAAGTGCATCATCCCGACGAGTCCGTCAAATTCCGGATTCATCGACAGCACCTTTTCTGCCACCTCCAGCACCGTGTGATTCTTCGTGCCGGTGCGCAGCAGGATCGCGAGGAGCTCCGCGTCGGTGAGGCTCTCCGCCCCCAGCGTCATGCACTTCTCGTACGGCATCTCCTCAGGTTTCAGATTATTCCATTTACTACACATATTTACTCCTTGTCCCAGGGAAGAACATGGAGCCCACGATGCCTTATTCTAACATAAAGCGTCAAAACCGTAAACGCCTAAGAGTTTACGGTTTTGTGATGATTCTGTGTCTTGTTTTTTAATATTTAAATCGTGATGAGGCCCTTTTCCAGCATCTTCTGTACGGACATCATGATGCCGAGCTTTCCGTGGTACCAGGTGAGGCCGCCCTGGAAGTAGACGTTGTATGGTGCACGGATCGGGCCGTCGGCAGAGAGCTCGATGGAGCTGCCCTGAACGAAGGCGCCGGCCGCCATGATGACCTTGCTGTCGTAGCCCGGCATATCGTCCGGATACGGGGTGACGAAGCTGTCGATCGGTGCGGCTGCCTGGATGCCCTGGCAGAACGCGACCATGGCCTCCTCAGAGCCGAGGGTGATGGCCTGGATGATGTCGTAGCGGGTGGTGTCTGCACTCGGGTGGCACTGGAAGCCTAAGCGCTCATACACCTTTGCAGCGAAGATGGCGGTTTTCTCAGCATTGGCCGTGATCACCGGGGACATGAAGAGTCCCTGGTAGAACAGCTTGTTGTTATCGAGGGACGCACCGACCTCCTTACCGAGGCCCGGGGTCGTGAGGCGTACAGCTGCACGCTCGACGCAGTCTCTCGTGCCGGCGATGTAGCCGCCGAGTGGTGCGAGTCCGCCGCCCGGGTTCTTGATGAGGGAGCCCACGACCATGTCGGCTCCGTACAGGGACGGCTCCTCACGGCGGGTAAACTCACCGTAGCAGTTATCGACCATGCAGATCACGTCCGGCTTAATGGACTTCACGAAGGCGATGAGCTCGCCAATGCTCTCCGGAGAGAAGGTATCGCGGCTTGCGTAGCCCTTCGAGCGCTGGATCTCAACGAGATGCGTACGCTCATTAATGGCGGCACGGATGCCGTCGTAGTCGAAGCCGCCGTCCGGCAGCAGGTCGACCTGACGGTACGTGATGCCGTACTCGGCGAGGCTGCCGGTGGATGGGCGGATGCCGATGATCTCCTCGAGGGTGTCATACGGGCCGCCGGCCGGACAGAGGATCTCGTCCCCCGGACGGGTGTTGCCGGCGAGGGCGATGCCGAGGGCGTGTGTGCCGGAGGTGATCTGTGAGCGGACGAGTGCATCCTCGGTGCCGAAGACATTGGCATACACCTGCTCGAGGGTATCTCGACCGATATCGTCGTAGCCGTAGCCGGTGGTGCCATAGAGATGCGCCTCAGATACGTGCGCGTCCTGGAAGGCCTTCACGACCTTCAGCTGATTGTACTCGGCGATGCTGTCGATCTCTGCGAAGCGGTCGCGGAGGTCGGCGAGGGCCTCCTCACAGAGTGTATATACTTCTTCCTTTATGCCCAGTGCGCGGAACATGTCTCGATTATCCATTCTACTATCTTTTCCTTCTTATATTCAAAATTCTGAAGCTCGACCCAGTGGACGTCGCGTTCGCGGCGAAACCAGGTGAGCTGGCGCTTCGCATAATTCCGCGAGTTCTGCTGAATCTTAGCGACAGCCTGAGCCATTATAACACGATTCTCCGGGGTTTCAAGCGGGAGGGCACGGAGTTCCGCCTCGGAAACCACGGATTTCGAGGCTTCTTCGACGGAAATCCCCTTCTGATACGCGAGGATCGTGTCGAGCGCCGCGAGGACCTCGCGGTAGCCGATGCCCTTCATCGAGGTGCGCTCCGGCGGCAGGTTTCGGGCACGGAGCCGGATGCACTCGTCGAGGAGGCCGTCCGACAGCATCCCCTCGACGCGCTGGTTGATACGCGCGTAGAGCTTCTCCCGTTCGTCGTTCAGGACGAAGAAGACACTGTCGTAGATGGCGGTCTTCGCCCTCTCCTCTTCGTTATGGGCTGAGATAGGGGTGCCGTGGAGCTCGTAGAAGCTGAGGGCACGGATCACGCGGCGGACATTGTGGGCGTGGATCTTTTCGGTCGACGCCAGGTCGACCTCACGGAGGCGCTCGTAGAGCTGCTCTGCTCCGCCCGGTTGGTCGGCGATCGCCTGGAGGCGGGCCGATACTTCCTGATGCTTCGTAGCATCCTCTTCCGTGAAGTCGATGCCATAGAGAAGCGCCTGGATATAGAAGCCGGTGCCGCCGACGAGGATCGGGATATGGCCGCGCCGGTAGATGCCATCGATCGCTTCCGACGCCATCTGCTGGAAGGCCTGCACGTCATAATCAGTGTCGACGTCGATGACGTCGATGAGGTGGTGCGGAACGCCGTCCATCTCCTGCTTCGTCACCTTCGCGGAGCCGATGTCGAGGCAGCGGTAGACCTGGACGGAATCCGCTGAGACGATCTCACCGTCGAGCGCTTTCCCGAGCGCCACCGAGGTGCTCGTCTTCCCTACGGCGGTCGGGCCGGCGAGGATGATGAGGGGTCGCTTCGCAATGTTGATATTCATAGTCTGCTTCCTTTCGGTGGGCCGGAGGGCTTCCTTACATTAATGCCTGGAATGCCTGGTATTTAGACAATTCTTTTAAACTTCTTCTCGAGCTCTGTTTTCGACATCGAGATGATCGTCGGGCGGCCGTGCGGGCAGGCGTACGGGTTCTCGAGGGTCAGGAGCTCGCCGATGAGGGCGTCGGCTTCCATGAGGCTCAGTTTATTATTGCCCTTGACGGCGGCCTTACAGGACATCGAGGCGATTTTGTCGTAGATGGTGTCCGGGGTTGTCATACCGGCTTCGTCCGTGAGCTCATCGAGGATCTCGAGGAGGAGCTCCTTCTTGCTGAGCTCCGGAAGGTCGGTCGGGATGGCGGAGATGCTGTAGTCGCGATCGCCGAGACCGGAAATCACATAGCCGAGCTTTTCGAAGTAGCTCATGTGCTCCTCGAGGACACGGGCTTCGGCCGCAGTCAGGGTCAGAAGAATCGGTGGATTCAGGTACTGGCTGGCCGGCTGCTTCTCGCGGAGGCGCTTCATCATGCGTTCGAAGTTCACCTTCTCGTGGGCGGCGTGCTGGTCGATGATGTAGAGCTTATCGTCATACTCGACGAGCCAGTAGGTCTCGAAGACCTGCCCGATGATGCGGTGCGCGCTGCGCGCCTGTTCACTGAGGAAGCGCTCTGAGAACAGGGTTTCCTGCTCCGGCTTCTGCGGCGCAGGTGCGGCGGTCTCCGATGAGGCGGATGGCGCTGGTGCGCTCACCATCTCAGACGACGCGGATAATGCAGCGTCGGCAACGGTACTCTTCTCTTCCGAAGAAGCAGAAATCGCAGATGCATCGGTCGCATCCTTCACATCGTGCGCCACCGAAGCTTCGCTGCTGCGTTCATGGAGTCCGTCAGAGCTTCCGCTGCTGCCTGTATGTGGCTGTCCCTGGAGGTAGATGTCCTCCTTCGGGGCGGCGTCCGGGTGCAGCTGCGGGCGGAGGGCTTCCGCGAAGACTTCACGGGTCGCCTCCACGCGCTTCTTTTCGAACGGCTCGACATGCGGCATGGCCGGGGTTTTCGGCACGGCACTTCCGCCGCTGCCAGTCGAAGCTGCGGCGTGTGCGCCTCTGCCGGCGTCTGCAGCGTCCAGATCCGTGTTTACGATCAGCTCCGTCTGGCGGAGGGCGTTCTGCACGGCGTCGAGGACGGAGTTATAGATGAGCATGCCGTCGGAGAAACGCACCTCGAGCTTCTGCGGGTGAACGTTCACATCGACGATCTCCGGATTCACGTCGATCATCAGCACGACGAACGGGAACTTGTGCTGCATGAGGAAGGCGCGGTAGCCGTCCTCGATCGCCTTCATGATCATCGGGTTCTTCACGAAGCGCTCGTTCACGAAATAGAGCTCGAAGTTGCGGTTCGCGCGGGTGATCACAGGCTTTCCGATAAAGCCGCGAACGGTGACCGCCGGGAGTCCGGTGAGGGTCGAGCGCTGGTAGGCGCGGTTCACGGTGATGAGCTGGTTCGTGACGTCGCGGCCGTAGATCGAGTAGATCACGTCCAGGAGGGAGCCGTTGCCGAGCGTCGCGAGGAGCTGGCGGCCGTCCTGCAGGTAGCGGAAGGCGACCTCCGGGTGGGCCAATGCTTCTTTCTCCAGGATGTCCTGGATCCGGGCCGCTTCGGCCTGCGGACTTTTCAGGAACTTCCGGCGGGCCGGGACGTTTTTAAAGAGATCCCGGACGATGAAGGTCGTGCCGTCGGGTGCGCCGATCTGGGCGAAATCCTTCTCGACACCGCCTTCGATCTGGTAGTGCACGGCCATGAGGGCGCCCGGCGTCTTCGTGATCAGCTCGACACGGGCGACACTGGCGATGGAGGCGAGGGCCTCACCGCGGAAGCCGAGGGTCTGGATACTGAGGAGGTCGCGGGCATCGCGGATCTTCGAGGTGGCATGGCGGACGAAAGCATTACGCACGTCCTCCTCTGCGATGCCGCCGCCGTTATCCGTCACGCGGATCATGGAGATGCCTCCGTCGCGGATCTCGACCGAGACAGCGGTGCTGCCAGCATCGATGGCGTTCTCGAGGAGCTCCTTCACGACACTGAGCGGCCGCTCGATCACCTCGCCCGCCGCAATCTGATTGATGGTCTCATCACTTAAAATGTTGATTTTCATGTGTCAATCCTCGATTCATAAAGTCGGAGCTGCGTTGACTCCCTCTGATTACCGGGGTCTGACCCCTCGGCCTCGCGGACATGTTATGACAGCTGGAAGCGGTCCTTTAGTTCGTAGAGGGTGTTCATGGCGTCGAGCGGGGTCATGTGGTTGATGTCGATGCTTCGGAGGTAGTCGATGGCGTCGCGGATCGATGCCGGGATCGCCGGTTCGGTACCTGCCGCACCCGCTGGTGTTTCTGCTGCTGTGGCTGCTGTGCTTGTGCCGTCTGCTGCGGTCGCAGCCACGCCTTCCATGCCGTTCGGCGCATCCCCTGTGGCTGCCGTGCTTGTGCTGTCCGCGCCGGCACCGCTCTCCTCGAGCGCGAGGCTTTCCTGACGGAAGCCCGGCTCGCGGTCGAGCTCGCGCGCCTTCGCGAGGATATCCGCGTCGCTGAGCTCCGCGGCGATCTCCTTCGCCCGGTCGATGACCGGGCGCGGCACGCCAGCGAGGCTCGCCACGTCGATGCCGTACGACTGGTCGGCGCCCCCAGGGATGATCTTCCGCAGGAACACGATATCCTGATCGTGGTTGGTGACCGCGATACAGTAGTTGTTGACGCCGTCCAGCCGTCCCTCGAGCTCGGTGAGCTCGTGATAATGCGTGGCGAAGAGGGTCTTCGCCCGGACGACCTTCGCGATGTACTCGACCACGGCCCAAGCGATGCTGAGGCCGTCGAAGGTCGAGGTACCGCGGCCGATCTCGTCTAGGATCAGCAGCGACTTCGTCGTCGCATTCCGGAGGATATTCGCCACCTCATTCATCTCCACCATGAAGGTCGACTGCCCGGACGCGAGGTCGTCGCTCGCGCCGACCCGCGTGAAGATACGATCGCAGATCGAGATGTCCGCATGGCTCGCCGGCACGAAGGAGCCGATGCTCGCCATCAGCACGATCAGCGCCACCTGCCGCATGTAGGTCGATTTACCGGCCATGTTCGGTCCGGTGATGATGGCGATCCGGTCCGCCGCATCGTCGAGGCGGGTATCATTGGTCACGAACATCCCATCCTGAAGCAGCTTCTCGATGACCGGATGACGTCCATCCCGGATCTCGATACGCCCCGCCTCGTTGATCTCCGGACGACAGTAGTTGTTGCTCGTCGCGATCTTCGAAAGCGAGATCAGACAGTCCAGCAGCGCCACATAGTGCGAGGTCTTCTGCACGCGCTGTACATTCTCCGCGATGGTATCCCGCACATCGCAGAAAAGCTCGTACTCGAGCTGGTGCAGCTTCTCTTCCGCACCGAGGATCTCATTCTGAAGCTTCTCGAGCTCCTCCGTCGTGTAGCGCTCCGCGCCCGTCAGCGTCTGCTTCCGGATATAGTCTGCCGGCACGAGATCCTTGAAGCTGTTCGTCACCTCGATACAGTAGCCGAAGATACGGTTAAACTTCACCTTCAGGGTCTTGATCCCCGTGCGCTCCCGCTCCCGCTGCTCGAGCTCCGCGAGCCACTGCTTACCGTTCAGCTTCGACTGCATGTAGCGGTCCGCCTCTGCGTGGTAGCCCTCGCGGATGATGCCGCCATCGCGGCTCGATACCGGCGGATCCTCCACGATCGCCTGATCGATCCTCTGGTAGAGCTCCTGCATCTCGTCGATGCCCTCATAGATCTCCTTCATGAGCGCGGACTGGAAGAGCCCGAGCTCCTGCCGGATATCCGGCAGCATGCGAAGCGACTGCTTGAAGGCGATGAGATCCCGCGGATTCGCCGTCTTATAGCAGATCTTTCCGAGCAGACGCTCGAAATCGTAGACGGTGTTCAGGTACTCGGACATCTCCTCCCGGTCGATATAGTGCCCGCAGAGCTCCTCGATCGCGTCCTGCCGCGCGAGGATCTGCGCCCGGTCGATGAGCGGCTGCTCGAGGAAACGGCGGAGCATACGCGCCCCCATCGCCGTCCGGGTCTTGTCGAGGACCCAGAGCAGCGTCCCACGCTTTTTCTTCTCCCGCATCGTCTCGATCAGCTCGAGATTTCGCTGGGTCGCCGTGTCGATGATCATGTACTGGTTGCTTGCGTAGTAGCGGATGTTCGAGATATGCGCGACGCTGTTCTTCTGCGTCTCATAGACATAGTGCAGTGCCGCCGCGGCGCTCAGGCGCGAGAGATCCCTGTCCGCGAGGCCGATCCCCTGAATGCTCGCATGGAAGTGCTCCTCGAGCAGCTTCGTCGCCGCCTCATCCTTATATACCCCATCCTCGAGCTCCGTGATGATCAGATTGAAGCGCTCCTTAATGAAATCCGTATCCGCACCCGAAATCATAAACGCCTGGTTGCACACGATCTCCGCCGGCTGGAAGCGGCTCAGCTCATCGAGCACCTCCTTCACCGTGCCGCAGGTCGTCGTCAGAAACTCACCGGTCGACACATCGACGCTGCTGACGCCGAAGCCCGACGCATCATAGAAGATGCTCATGAGGAAGTTGTTCTTCGTCTCATCGAGCCCCTGCTCGGCGGTCAATGTTCCCGGTGTCACCACGCGGATGACCCCTCGCTTCACGAGTCCCTTCGCAAGCTTCGGATCCTCGAGCTGTTCCGCGATGGCCACCTTATAGCCCGCGCCCACGAGACGCGTCACATAGCTGTCCGCCGCATGAAACGGGATGCCGCACATCGGTGCCCGCTCCGCCTGTCCACAGTCCTTCCCGGTCAGCACCAGATCCAGCACCGACGACGCGGTCTTCGCATCCTCATAGAACATCTCGTAGAAATCGCCGATCCGATAAAAGAGGATGCAGTCCGGATACTGCTTCTTGGTTTCGAGGTACTCCGCCATCATCGGCGACAACTTTTTCTCAGCCATCTGTTTCCTTTCACTGCCTGCGCCCTGCAGGCCAATGCACACATCTGTCTTCCGCCCGTTACTGTTGAAACGTCGTTAAGTCAAGGCGTAGCTCGGCGGACAGCAGCCGGAAGCCATACGTAGAGACCGTGTGAAATTAAGCTTGGTGCCGCTTAGGGTTCCTGGCTTAGATTTCACCGGCCTCGGATTACTGTGCTTCCAACTGCCGTCCACAGAGCTCGCCGAAGTAGTAGAAGCCCTTCGACTCCGTGAGCTTCACCATCTGCATGGTGCCGATCAGCTCCTTCGGGCCCGGGAAGTGCACGAGCACGCTGTTCGAGAGGCGTCCCGTGAGGTAGCCCTCCTGGTTCTTGTTCTCATCCTCGACGAGGACCTCCATGGTCTTTCCGAGGTCGCGGGTCTCGTTCGCCGCCGAGCTCTCCTGCACGATTTTAAGAAGCCGGTCGAAGCGGTCCTTCACGTCCTCCTCCGGCACCTGCTCGTAGCTCGCCGCCGGTGTGCCCGTCCGCTTACTGTAGATGAAGGTGTACGCCGCGTCGAACTGCGCCTTCTGCACGACCTCCACGGTATCCTGGAAGTCCGCCTCGGTCTCGCCCGGGAAGCCCACGATGATGTCGGTGGTCAGCGCCACCTCCGGCAGCTCCCGGCGGATCTTCTCCACGAGCGCGAGGTAGCTCTCCTTCGTATAGTGCCGGTTCATGCGTTTGAGAATCGCGCTGGAGCCGGACTGCAGCGGCAGGTGGATGTGCCGCTCGATGTTCGGGTGCGTCTTCATCACCTCGATCAGCTCATCCGAGAGATCCTTCGGGTTCGAGGTCATATAGCGTACGCGCCGGAGACCCGGCAGCTCTGCCACGGCGGCGAGCAGCTCCGGGAAGCTTGTGCTGCCCGGGATGTCATTGCCATAGGAATTGACATTCTGACCGAGCAGGGTGATCTCGAGACAGCCATCCGCGATCAGCTGCTCGCACTCACGGAGGATCGCCGTCGCATTACGCGACTTCTCGCGACCACGCACATACGGCACGATACAGTAGGTGCAGAAATTATTGCAGCCGTAGCTGATATTCACCGCGCCCTTGAAGCGGTAGCGACGGTCACTCGGCAGCTCCTCGACGATGAGCTTCGTATCCTCGAGTACCTCGAAGGTCCGCTTCCCGGTGACGAGCGTCTGGTACAGAAGCTCCGCAAGCTTGTAGACATTGTGCGTACCGAAGACGAGACGCACGTACGGATAGCGCTTCCGGATCCCCTCGACCTCGTCCTTCTCCTGCATCATGCAGCCGGTGATACCGATGATCATCCCCTCGCGGCGCTCGTACTGATGCTTCAGACGGCCGACCCGACCGTAAAGCTTCATGTTCGCGTTCTCCCGCACCGTACAGGTCGTGAACAACACGACATCCGCATCCCGGTCATCCTCCGTCACGGTGTAGCCGCAGCGCTCCAGGATGCCGAGCAGCTTCTCACCATCCTTCGCCGACATCTGACAGCCCATGACCTCGACCATACAGTGCGCCGCATAGCCCTCCTGCTTCTTCATCTCCACGAGCTCACGGACCCGGTCCATGAAATAGTACTGCCGCGCCGGCTCCTCCGCCGGTGCCTGCTCCACGATTTCCTTAAAATCTATAATGTAATCCATAAAAACAAATCATCTTTCTTTTATATCTAAGCATTGATAGGCATTCAGCTAAGGGTCTCTGAAGGGGTGCCTTCACTGTGACAGACATTCCAAACGGAGCCCGCATAACGCAGGGCTCCGAAAAGCTCAACGGATCTGTCCATCTCCGTAGATCTTATATTTATAGGTAGTGAGCTCTCGAAGCCCCATCGGGCCCCGCGCGTGCAGCTTCCCGGTCGAGATACCGATCTCGGCACCGAAGCCGAAGCAGCCGCCATCCGTGAAGCGCGTCGACGCATTCCAGTAAACACAGGCACTGTCGATGCCGTTCAGGAACTGCTCCGCATGCGCCGCATCCTCCGTGATGATCGACTCACTGTGTCCGGTGCTGCAGCGGTTGATGTGCGAGATCGCCTCCGCCACCGAGTGCACCGTCTTCACCGAGATCTTATAGTCGAGGTACTCCGTCGTGAAGTCCTCCTCCGTCGCCACATGCACGAGGCGCATGTCGATGCCCTCCCCGGCCTCTGCCGCCGCCTGCACCGCCGCGTAACTCGGCGCATCACAGTACGCCTCGACCTGCATCTCCTGCAGCTTTCGGATCACCGGCACGAGCACCGTCGACAGCACCTCTGCATCCACGACCAGCGACTCACAGGCATTGCACACGCCGATACGCTGCGTCTTCGCGTTGAACACGATCGGCACGGCCTTCGCCACATCCGCACTTGCGTCGAGGAAGATATGACAGTTCCCGGCCCCGGTCTCGATGACCGGCACGGAAGCATTGCGCACGACCGCCTGGATCAGCCGATGAGAACCGCGCGGGATCAGCACATCCACGTACTCGTTCATCTGCATGAAGCGGTTCGTCGTCTCGTGGTCCGTCGCCTCGATGAGCTGCAGTACGTTCGGGTCAATGCCGGCGGCTTCGATGGCGCTCCGGAGGACCTTCGTAATCGCAAGGTTCGAGTGGATCGCATCCGAACCGCCCTTCAGGATCACGGCATTCGCTGTCTTGAAGCAGAGGGACCAGGCATCGCTCGTCACGTTCGGACGCGCCTCGTAGATGATCCCGATCACACCGATCGGCACCGCCACTTTCTGAAGCCGGAGCCCGTTCGGACGCGTCGTCTCAGACAGAACCTCGCCGACCGGATCCTCGAGCCCCGCGATGTCGCGGATTGCATCCGCCATCGCATGGAGACGCTCCTCCGTGAGACGCAGACGATCCCGGAGCCCCGCCGGCATCTGATTCTGATCCGCGATGGTGAGATCCTCCGCATTGCCCCGGAGGATCGCCGCCTGGTTCTCCTCCTGATCGAGGGCATCCGCCGCCATCCTCAGCACCTGATTCTTCTTCGCTGTATCCAGCACCGCCAGCGTCCGCGACGCTGAACGCGCATCCGCACCGATTCGCTCAAGATCGATCATGATTTCCTCCACTTTCCGGGGTCAGACCCCCCTTCCGGCTAAATCTACGGGACATCGGGCACTACGCGGGGGTCAGACCCCTTGGCTTCCCGAAAGTTTACTTGTGACCATTCAGCTAAGGTGCCCCGGAGGGGTGGCAACGGAGGCCATACGTAGAGACCGTGTGAAATCAAGCCGGGTCCCCTTAGCGGCACTTGGTACTATTTTCCTTAGCACCCTCTGCAACGCTGAGTTTTCATAAAGAAAACTCAGTGATTGCAGAGGGCCTAGTGCCGCTTAGGGTCCCCGGCTTAGATTGAACCGGTCTCGGAGTACTGTGCCTCCGCTGCCACCCCTCCGGGCCCCTTGTCTGAACGGTCACGTTTACTTTTCTTCCTTCAATTCCTGGTCGGTTTCCGCCATGGCCTTCTCGGCATCGAGCTGGGCGTCGGTTGCGGCCATCGCCTGCTGCGCCTTCGTCTTCGGATCGAAGGCGTCTGCGGCGTCCTGCTCGGACTGCTTCGACGCGTTTTTGATATCCTTCAGATACACGCCGAGGTTCGCCTTCACGGAATCGATATAGGCACGGCGAAGCGTCGCCTGCTCGGCCTTCTCCTCCTCGGTCAGGCCGCTGCCCTCCTTCGACTTATGATAAAGCTCATTGATACGCTTGATATCCTGCTCTGTAACCATTATGCATTCTCCTCACTCTCGAGATACTGTACGAGATCAAAATCCTTATTTTCATGTGCTGCGAACAGCGTGCCGACATTCTTTCCCTCGAGAATCTCCGTGATCACATCCGCACTCGTGAAGCGTGCGATCACCATATCCGCACCACTGTCCGTCGAGATCCGTGCCGCCGCGAGCTTTGCACTCATGCCCCCGGTGCCGACATTGGACCCGCTGTCCGACTTTCCCATCTCGAGGATGTCCGCATTGATCTCCGGAATGAACGGGATAAACTCCGCATCCGGATTCTTCTTCGGGTCGTCCGTGAAGAGACCATCGATATCCGACAGCAGAATCACCAGATCCGCATGCACCACGGCACCGACGATCGCCGCCAGCTGGTCGTTATCCCCGAAGGACTCGACCTGATTGATCTCCGACGTCGACACCGTATCGTTCTCATTGACGACCGGCACCGTACCGAGATTCAGCAGCTCGAGGAAGGTGTTCGTCGCATTCTCACGCGAACGCGGATCGAGCATGATGTTTTTCGTCAGCAGCACCTGCGACGCGATCACACTGTACTCCGAAAAAATCTTCTGGTAGGTCATCATGAGACGCGCCTGTCCGATCGCCGCGAACGCCTGCTTCTCCGCCATACTCCGCGGACGACGATGCATCCCGATCACACTCCGCCCCGTCGCGATCGCACCCGACGACACGAGGATCACATCCTTCCCCTCCGCATTCAGATCCGAAATCACACGCACCAGCTTCTCGATCTTCCGAAGATCCAGACTCCCCGTCTCCTTATGGGTGATGCTCGCGGACCCCACCTTAATCACGATCCGCTTCTTATTTTTCAAACTTGCTCTCATCTCATGATTCGTCTTTTCCATAACACTCCCGAGAACCGATAATATACGATGAACTGTTCTTTCTGATAACTCGGAGCCCCAGCGCCAGAAGCACAGTACTACGAGCTCGGAAAACTCTAAGTCAGGGACCCTAAGCGGCACTAGGCCCTCTGCAATCGCTGAGTTTTCTTTATGAAAACTCAGCGTTGCAGAGGGTGCTAAGGAAAAATGTACCAAGTGCCGCTAAGGGGACCTGACTTGATTTTTCACGACCTCTTCGTATGGCTTCTGGCGCTGGGGCTCCGAGGAGCTCGTCGGAACAGTCAAATAAACAAATAATGGAATATTTTATAATGAATTATACGACTTGACAAGTGCTTCCGCGGCTTTCATGCCGTCCATCGCCGCGCTCATAATACCGCCCGCATAGCCGGCACCCTCACCGCACGGATAGAGCCCCGGGATGTTCGAACAGAAATCCTCACCCCGCGGAATCCGTACCGGACTCGAGGTCCGCGCCTCGATGCCGCAGAGCAGCGTGTCGTCCTGCGCGAAGCCATGCAGCTTATGCTCGAAGCTCTCCATCCCCTCGATGAAGGTCTCGTTAAACTCATTGAGCGCCGCATAGGGCGAGTCCGCTGGGAAGCGGAACAGCCCATTCAGCCGACTGTAGCCGTACTGCCCCTTGATTTCAGGGCAGATGCGCCCGACCGTTTCTTCGGTGGTTTCGCGATCCGCCTTGAAATCCCCGTAGGTCTGCACCGGCACACGGCCATCCAGCAGCTCGTACGCCCGCTCCTCCAGCGTTCGCTGCAGTGCGATGCCGCCGAGCGGATGTGCCGCCCCATCATAATCCGTCTTCCGGATCGACACGATGATGGCAGCATTGGCGTTCTTCCCGTCCCGGGCATGATAGCTCATCCCGTTCACGCAGAGACGCCCCGGCTCCGACGAGCTGTTCACGACATAGCCGCCCGGACACATGCAGAAGCTGTAGACACCACGCCCGTTCTTCGCACTCGTGTGCGTCAGCTTGTAGGCACCCGGCCCGAGCGCCCGCCGCGTTTCCGCATCCACCGCACCATAGAGATCCGTGTCGATCATCGTCTGCGGATGCTGTACACGGAAGCCCATCGCGAAGTCCTTCGCCTCCATGTGGAGACCAGCTGCGTAGAGCTCCTCATAGCTGTCGCGTGCAGAGTGGCCGATCGCGAGGATGATCTTCCGATCCTTATCACGTATCGGATCATACGTAAACTTCGTATGGAAGTGAATCTCACCGCCGAGCGCCTCGATCTCATAACGGATGCCGCGCACGACATCGACGAGACAGTCCGTCCCGACATGTGGCTTCGCGTCGATGAGGATGGAGGCATCTGCCCCATAGCCGACGAACAGATTCAGGATGAAACGACTGCGCCCATCCGGATCCTTCGTCAGCGTGTTCAGCTTTCCGTCGGAGAATGTTCCAGCACCACCCTCACCGAACTGCGGATTCGAGTCCGGATCCAGTACCCCCGTCGCCCAGAGACGCTCGACATCCTTGACACGCTCCTCGACCGACGCACCACGCTCATACACGATCGGATGCATCCCGGCACGCGCGAGGATCAGCGCTGCAAACATCCCAGCCGGACCGAAGCCCACGACCACCGGACGATGCGCCTCCTCCCGGAAGTAGTCACGCCGAGGCACGTCCCCGATCTTCTCACCGAGCTCCGGCGCACGATACTCGACCCGCTCGCCCATCTGGACATCTCGGTTCCGAAGCCGCTTCACCAGCTTCTCCTCCGCCCGGAGACCACCCTCCAGCTCCACCAGCAGCGTATAGCTGAAGAAAATCTCCGGCCGCTTCCGCGCATCGATCGACCGCCGCAGCACCTCCAGCGTCGCGATCTCCGCCGGCTTCACCCCCAGCAGCTTCGCACACTGAAGCCGCAGCATCTTCACCGACGCCGTCACCGGAAGCTTCACCTGATTCACCTTAATCATAAAAACTCCTTTATTTAAACACCTTACAAAAAGGCATGGATTCACCGCTCAGATGCTCCTGGCACAGGCAAAGCTCCTGCGAGCCCCACCTTCGAGCCTTCACAAAACACTGCCATCATAACACAAAAACAAAAAAAGGCGAAATCATGAACACACAGCCGGCCGGAGGAGCGGCAACAGAAGCCATACTGTGCTTCTGTTACCGTCCCTCCGGCATACTGTTCCTATTCAGGAGTTTCCCTGCAGCTTCGCGTGAATCTCCGCCGCGCACGCCTCCAGGCTCTCCTTTCCATATATATACTTATCCGCCATATCCTTGAAGGCATCCATCACGGTCGACGATTCCAGTTGCGGAATCATGATCGCGTTCTCATCCTGCATCTCCCTGATCTCCTGCGCCGCCGCATACTCGAGCGAGTCCATCTGTCGCGAGCTCTTCAGCGTATCCAGCGCCCGCTCCGAAATCGGCACACCCTTCTCCGTGCCCTGCAGCCGTGCCATATCCACGTCGTTGATGAGGAAATTCAGGAAGCGTGCTGCCTCCTTCGGGTGCTGCGTCGTCGAACTGATCGCATAGAGCGTCGCCGGCTTCGTGTACCAGCCGCTGCGAAGCGCCCCCGGCTCCTTGATGTTGTTCCCGATGACGACATTGGCCCCGGACTTAGAGAGCTCCGCGCAGTAGCGCGTCGCTTCACTCGCCCAGCAGCAGGCCCCTGCCGTCGTCCCGTTCTCGAAATCCGTCGCGCCGAAATCCTCGACCCGCGGGACGACCTTCTTCTCCAGCAACTGCTGATAGAAGTCGAGGATCTCCACCCAGTCCTCCGCCGTTCCGCAGTAGCTTCCATCCGCCGTGAACAGCACCCGGCCCGTCGTCTGCTCGAAATGCGCGATGAGACTAAGAAACATATGCTTCTTCACCATGCCGATCGGATAGATCCCATCCTTCGACATCCGCTCCGCCGCCTGGAAAAGATCGTCCCAGGTCTCCGGGAGGTCGAGCCCATAGCGGTCATAGACATCCTTGTTATAGAAAAACACCGACATATTGTAGGCGATCGGGATCGCGTTCAGATGCCCGTTCACTGTACCGAGTGCGAGATCCGCCTCCGTATAGCGTCTGAGATCCAGCACATCCGTCAAATAGTTGAGGTCATAGTAGCCTGTCCCATCCGGCGAGTAGGTATGCAGCCAGGAATAGTTGATCTGCATGACGTCCGCGTTCGTATGGCTCTTCATGAACACCTGATTGCGCGTCTCGTAGCCGTCCCACACACCATAGGTGTGGTTCACACGGATGTCCGGATTCTTATCCTCGAAAACCTGGATACCGGTCAGCGTGTACTGGTGGCGTACGTCGTTCCCCCACCAGGCGTAGGAAATCGCCGTCTGCTCCGTATCCTGCTGGTAGATCGTCTGCGTGCCCTCACCGAGCACGCGCTGATGCCAGAAGCTGCAGCCACAGGTTCCGAGGGCCAATGCTGAGATCAGGGTGCATGCCACTGCTTTTTTCCATGCGATTTTTCTCATCCTGACTCACCACCTTACGAAACATAGTTCGGACGTGCCTTCCCGCTGCGCTTCGCCTCGTAGAGGGCACTGTCTGCACGCTTATAGACGTCCTCGAAATGATATTTCCCTTTATCCATCAGATAGATGCCGGAGCTCACGGAAATCTGGCAGCTGTCCCGTTCCTTCTCGAACTCCCGCTTGAAGCAGTTATAGAGATGATGGATCTCGTCATGCGCCACCTCGTTCGCCTCCTCGAAGGAGAGTCCCGGATAGTTCCGGTAGATGGCGAACTCATCACCGCCCATACGTCCGATCAGCACATTCTCGGTGAAGGCATTCTGGAGCAGCTTCGCCATTCGGATGATGACCTCATCCCCGACACTGTGGCCGAGCTGGTCGTTCACCTTCTTGAAGTTATCGAGATCGAGCATGATGAAGCTGCTCACCTGCGTTTCGGAAATCGCAGCGATCTCATTCATGACGAAGCTCTGGAAGGAAGCTTTATTCAGAATTCCGGTCATGAGATCATGACTCGCCTTATCATTCAAGTCGGTCACAATGCCGGATACCGAACGGTTAAATACGGCATAGACGAAGATACCGCCGAGGATCAGCACACAGCAGATGCAGGCGACGATGAAGATCGTCTTCTGCGCGGCGATGGAATTTTCACGTGTCATCGACTCCACGGAAATCGTACAGATGACGTGCCAGCCGTTCTGGCAGCTGTCCTTCGTCACGAGATACTCGCTGTCCATCACGCTGCCGCTCTCGACACCACTCAAAAGCGATACGATATTCTCTGGAAGCATGGTGGAAACCTCATCCTGACGGCTCGAGTACAGGATCTGGTCGTCTGCATTGACCAGACGTACCGTCATCTCGTTCAGTGCCTTCGGGAGCTCGAACACACTCTCGAGCTCTCGGTTATAGATGGACGCCACGACGAGCGCATGTGGATTCAGACGCTTCGTGTAGTAGAGACGGTCATAATTTCCGTTGATGCCGAAGGACCAGCCGTCCGACGTCTGCAGATTCTGTATGGTCTTCGCGAAGGTCTCATACATGCCGCCCTTCGAGAACATCGCCTTTGTCACCTGTGAGATCCAGCCGATCGTGCTTTCATCACTGTAGATGATGCCGAAATCCGAGAAGTTCTCCATGATCCCGAGATCGACGATCTTCTCGTTGATGGCCTTCTCCCGCTGCAGCTTCGCATAGTCATCAAGCGTCGTATCCAGCGGATCATAGCCATAGTACTCCTCACTAGAAAAAAGGAGGGCCGCCTTCTGCTGAACCTCCCGGATATAACTATCGATATTCAGTTCCAGTTGCTTCGAATTCGCCGACACCAGCACCGACACCTGCTGCCGCAGGGTCGTATTCGAGCTGGACAACGTAAGACCCGTCACGACGATCGCCACCATCAGAATACCGAGCGAAAAGATGATGGTCATCGTCAGCTGGATCTTATGCAACATTTTGTTCACGCGTGATACTCCCCTCTATATCGCGAAACACTCATCAAAAGCAAAACATAATCCCGAACGGATTGCTCTATTTATGCATTCTGATTGCACTCAGCTATTTATCTCGTCACTAAAATTTATAAATATTTTACTATTATATTTAAATAAGTGCAAGATTTACGAATACGTTTCTCGGAAAATACACACGACATAGGTTAGCGGTTCAGCCGGCGGCGTGGCGCCCGGCGACGAAGCCGGAGGCCCAGGCCCACTGGAGGTTGTAGCCGCCGCAGATGCCGTCGATGTCGAGGACTTCACCGGCGAAGTAGAGGCCCGGAACGAGACGGGAAGCCATGGTGCCCGGATCAACCTCCGTCGTGTCGACACCGCCAGCCACGACCTGTGCCTGCAGGAAGCCGTTCATCTCGACACACTCTGCCTTGAAGCGAACGCTGAGGGATGCGAGGCTTCGAAGCTGCTTCTCACTGAGCTCCGCGACCGGAAGCTCCGGACGCACGCTCGCCATCCGAAGCAGAAGCTGCCCAAGCTTCTGCTGCAGCAGCCCCGTAAAGAAGCTCTCCATCTTCCGCCCCGAGAGCCGCTCCTGCCGCTGCTGGTACAGCTGAACCGCCAGGTCCTTCGGGTCCTCTGCCTTCGCAGCACAGCACGACACCTCTGCCCGCGGATTCTGCGCATTTTTTGCTGCCGATACTTCGATCGTCGAAATCCCAGAAGCCGAAGACGCTCTTTTCGAATCACGTACTGCACCTGCTTCTGTGAATCCAGGCAGGAAATTGATATAGACCGCAGCCTTCTTCCCCTCCTGCAACGCATACGCCGCATAACGGGACAGCTGGAACACCGGGATGCCCGAAATCCCATAATCAACGAGCTGGAGCTCCCCAACCTCACGGTCGACACTGTGCCCATCGACCACCAGCTCGAGCGAAGCCTCTGTACGGATCCCGGCGAGTGCCCGGAACGCATCTCCGGCGCAGCGGATCCCGCAGAGTGCCGGCACATACGGCACGATGGTATGCCCCAGCTTCCGCGCGATGAAGTATCCGTCCCCGTTCGAGCCCGTCTTCGGTGCCGCCTTCGACCCCGCCGCGAGGATCACTCGGTCCGCCTTCACCACCGCATCCGTACACTGAATCATAAAATATCCCGCATCCGTGTCGATACGCTGCACGCTCTTCACCTCCGCGTTATAGTGCACCTTCACCGACAGACGGTGAAGCTCCTCCCGGAGCGCATCCACGACGGCACTCGCCTGATCCGAATTCGGATAGACATAGCTTCCACGGAAACGCGGCTCCACCCCGATCGCACGGAACCAGTCCAGCACTGCCTCCGGCGGCAGCGCATCCAGCGACGGCGCCGCAAACTCCGGATGAAAGCCCCGGAACTTCCCACCGATCCGATCATTCATATCGAGATTCGTGTAATTGCAGCGCCCGTTACCCGTCGTCGCCAGCTTCTTCCCCAGCTGCGGATTCTTCTCGATCAGCGTCACGATCGCCCCGGCCCGCGCAGCCTCGATCGCCGCCATCATCCCGGCCGCACCACCACCGATCACCGCCACCGTTCGTTTTCTTTCCATCATTCTTCACTCCATATAGAAAAGCGGCAGGGTATGTAAACAACCCTGCCGCAGCAAACCATTCAGCTTACAAAGCGCTTCAGCCGTCCGCCCATCGGCATATGATCCAGATCCTCACGCGTAAACGCATGCATCGCCAGTAACATACCGAAGTACAGCACGATCGCCACGATCACCGCCGGCACCACCATCAGCACCGAGCCGATGCGCGAGTACTTCTCCGCCTCCGGCAGCACCATACGCACACCCGTCGAAATCGCAAACGCCACGATGCCCATCACCACACTCGCGATACCCGGCATCACATAGGTCTTCGCTACCCCCTGACGGAAACGCACGTGCTTCCGGATCGCCAGCTGGTTCAGGAAGCACATCATGAACGCAAAGAGGATGTTCGAGATCACGACCGCATATACGCCCATGCCCGCCATCAGGAGTAGCAGCAGGCAGACCACGTGGAACACGAGGGAAATCAGCGCATTCACCAGCGGCACATTCAGGTGTCCGAGCCCCTGCAGGATCGCATTACTGATGGTACTAAGACTGTAGAACGCGACGGCCAGCGAACCGATCCGCGTCAGCATGATGAGCATCGCGACATGCTTTCCAGGAAACAGCATGCGGCAGATCGGATCCGCCAGTGCGCAGAGACCCACCGTCGACGGAATCGCGATCAGCATCGTGAAGCGGATACTGTAGCGCACACGGGTCACCGTATCGCGCCGGTTATGCTCCGCGACCGCCCGCGTCAGACTCGGGATCAGTGACGATGACAGCGCATTGGCCAGGGCCACTGGAATATTAAAGAGGATGTGGTACTCGCCGAAGATGCCCCACTGCGTGACGATCTCGTCGCCACGGCCGAGCTTCGCCATCACGTTTCCGAAGATCGCGTCGTCCATGACGGAGGAAATGTTGTAGACCGTCGAGGAAATGAGGATCGGGAGCATCGTGCCGAGCAGCAGGAAGCCGATGGAGGCATAGCTGTCGACCTCACTCGTATCCTCGCGCATATCCCGGCGCATCGCCGGCACCTGGCTGAGGAAGAGGATCACGAAAAACAGCAGCGCCGTCAGCGCACCCGCACCGGTACCGATCGCACCACCCGCGGCACCGAAGGCATAGCCGTACTCCTCACTCTGGTAAAGGACGTTCGCCGTCTCTCCACGGTGAAACAGGATGCTCGCGGCGAGCACCGAGATGGCAGCATTGACGATCTGCTCGAGAATCTGGGAGATCGCCGTCGGCACCATGTTGCCACTGCCCTGGAAGTAGCCGCGCAGGATGCCGAGGTAGGCCATGAGCCAGACCGTCGGCGCCAGCGCACGCAGCGCGAAGGAGCAGAACGGCTTCTTCAGGAAGACCTCGGCGATGGCATCTGCACCGAACCAGAGGGCGCCGCACATCGCGGCACCGGCGATCGTCGCGTAGAAAAAGGCGGCCCGAAGCACACGGGCGGTGTTTCGGTACTGTCGGTTCACGAGGTTCGCCGATACGATCTTCGACACCGCGGTCGGCATGGAAAAGCTGCTGAGGATCAGCAGGAGTGTATAGATACTGAAGGCACTGGTGTAGTAGCCGTTTCCTTTATCGCCGATGATCGCCGTGAGCGGCACCCGGTATACCATACCGATGATGCGCACGATGATGCTCGCGATGGCGAGGAGAGAGCCCTGCACGATAAAGTTGTTCCGGCGGTTCTGCCGCTGCTGCTCGCCGGCGGTCCGCTGCACGCGCACACTCTGCGGGTTTACCTGCCGACGCGTCGATGGACGTCTGGATGGTCGTTCATTCATCTGAAGTAGCCCCTTCCTTCCAGAATCTCCTTCTGGCGACGCTCCATCTCGATGCGCTCCTCGTCCTCCATGTGGTCATAGCCGAAGAGGTGCAGCATGCTGTGGGCCACGAGGAAGGCCAGTTCCCGACGCTCCGGGTGACCATACTCCGCCGCCTGTGACGCGATGCGGTCCTGGTTCAGCACGATATCCCCGAGCAGCAGCTCTCCGCTGTCGGGATTGAAGATATCGTCATCGTCCTCGTCGATCGCGTCGAAATCGGCCGGGCGCGCCCAGTCGACCATCGGATAGGACAGCACATCCGTCGGCCGGTCGATCCCGCGGGTCTCGCGGTTCAGCTCGTGGATCCCGTCGTCGTCCGTGATCATCACGCTGAGCTCACACTCATACGGACAGTGCTCATACTCGATCGCCGCCGCGATGATGTCCCGGATGATCGCCTCGAAATCGAGATCCAGCTTCTTCTCTGTATCAAAATCGATATTTATCGTCATAGCTTCCTTCCTCTCCCGCCTGACCAGTTCGAGAGCTCTTCTATATTCGGCCAATGCAGACCTTATGTACCCGCCCTTACTCGCTGCGATGGCGGTTTTCGTTTCGATGCTCGCCGTAGCTGCGCGGACTCTGCATCGCCTGCGCGCGGCGTGCACGCTTCGCCTCGTCCTTCTCGTAGGCGTTGACGATGCGCTGTACCAGCGGATGGCGGACGACGTCTGCGCTGGTCAGCTCGATGAAGGAGATGCCCTCCACGCCACGGAGGACGCGCATCGCATCCTCGAGACCGGATTTCTTGCCCTCCTCGAGATCCTTCTGCGTGAGGTCACCCGTGACGATGACCTTCGAGCCGAAGCCGATACGGGTGAGGAACATCTTCATCTGCGCCGGTGTCGTATTCTGTGCCTCATCGAGGATGATGTAGGCATTGTCCAGCGTACGTCCACGCATATAGGCGAGTGGGGCGACCTCGATGAGTCCCTTTTCGGCGTTCGCCTGGTACTGCTCGGCACCCATGATACTGTAGAGCGCGTCGTAGACCGGACGCATGTACGGATCCACCTTCGACTGGAGATCACCCGGCAGGAAGCCGAGCTTCTCACCGGCCTCGATCGCCGGCCGGGTCAGGATGATGCGCTGCACCTCCTGCTGACGGAAGGCCGTGATGGCCATCGCCATGCCGAGGTAGGTCTTACCGGTACCCGCCGGACCGATGCCGAAGGTGATCATGTTCTCACGGATCGCATCCACGTAGTCCTTCTGGCCGAGGGTCTTCGGCTTAACCGGCTTGCCCAGTGCGGTGCGTGCGAGGATGTCCTTGTCGATCTCTACCATGTCGCTGCCCGAGCTCTTCTCGGAGAAGCTGAGGGAGATCGCATAATCTACGTTCTGCTCCGTCAAGGTGTTCCCGCGCTGGCTGAGCTCGAGGAGATTCCTCAGCACGGCTCTCGCCTTTTCGGTATCCCTCTCCTCACCGATGATTTTCAGAACGCCGTTCCGATCGATGATCGTGACATGAAAGCTACGCTCGATTTTCTTCAGGTTGCTGTCGAGAAGCCCGAGAACATTCTGCTCGTGCTCCATCGGGATATCAAAAATAGTTTCTACGCTTGCCAATGGCTTCCTCCTCGCCGCCCTTCGACGGTCTTTCATGGGATATAATCACACTTCGGGCTACAGGACAATACTTCGTCGTGGAGTCAGATCCCTCATCGCGCAGTCAGACGCATGCGGACGGGTGCCTGTGCGCATGCGTGACCCTATCCCGAATAATAAAATAAAAATACCAAAAAAGATAGCCCTGATTCATCTCTGAATCAGGGCTACATGAATCATCTATTAAGAATCATCTATAATTAGTTGAACTTACGCTTTCTGGCCGCCTCAGACTTCTTCTTGCGTCTTACAGATGGCTTCTCGTAATGCTCTCTCTTGCGAATCTCCTGCTGGATGCCTGCCTTCGCGCAGTTTCTCTTGAATCTACGCAGTGCGCTGTCCAGAGACTCGTTCTCTTTTACGATAACATTTGACATGCTGAAACCCAAACCTCCCTTCGGGTGCAAACTTAATATGTAGTATAGCACATAAAATCGCTTCGTCAAGGAAATTCTTCAGATTTTCGTGACAAATCAGCTCAAATCATCACTTGATCTGCGCCTCGACAGCTGCAGAAGCGGCTGCAATCGCCTCATCGATCTTTGCGGCATCCTTACCACCGGCCTGTGCCATGTTCGGACGTCCGCCACCGCCGCCTCCGACGATCGGTGCGATCTGCTTGATGAGGTTACCGGCATGGGCACCGCTCTTCACCGCGCCATCGGTCGCCATGGCCACCATGGACACCTTGCCGTCCTTGTCGGAGATCAGGAGGATCACGCCCTCACCGAGCTTTGTTTTCAGATCATCGCCGAGATTACGAAGCTCGTTCATATCCACGCCGGATACGTGTGCACCGAGGAACTTTACGCCCTTGATCTCGACCACGGAATCCATGACATTACCGAGTGCGTTCTGTGCCTCCTTGCTCTTCAGCGCCTCGTTCTCGCTGCGAAGCTCCTTCACTTCCTTCTGAAGGGACTGGATGTGCTCCTTCAGGGTCGCCGGCGTCGCCTTCACGAGCTCAGCGGCTGCGAGCATCTCATGCTCGAGATTCTCGTAGTACGTACGAACATTGTCCCCGGTCAGTGCCTCGATACGACGCACGCCAGCAGCGACACCGGTCTCGGACAGGATCTTGAACTGACCGATCTGCAGGGTGTTCTTCACATGGGTACCACCACAGAGCTCGGTCGAGAAATCGCCCATGCGAACGACACGCACCTCTGCACCGTACTTCTCGCCGAAGAGCGCCATCGCACCGGACTTCTTCGCCTCCTCAAGGGTCATGACATCGGTACGAACTTCGAGACCCTCCTGGATCTTCTCATTCACCATGTCCTCGACCTTCTGAAGCTCTTCTCTCGTCATCGCCTGGAAGTGTGAGAAGTCGAAACGGGTTCTGCCTGCATCCTGGAAGGAGCCGGCCTGCTCGACATGGGTACCGAGTACCTCACGCAGTGCCTTCTGAAGAAGGTGGGTCGCGCTGTGGTTACGGCAGGTCGCCATGTGGCTCTTCTCATCGACCTTCAGGGTCACGGTATCGCCGAGCTTCAGCATCCCCTTGCGCATCACACCGATGTGGGCGATCTTGTTGCCGCCGACATGCTCCGTGGATGTCACCTCGAACGCGGCCTCGCTGCCGAGCTCGATCACACCGGAATCACCGACCTGGCCGCCCATGGTGCCGTAGAACGGGGTCTCCGCTGTGATGATCGCGCCATGCTCACCATCGGAAAGTGCCTCTACGACGGCATCCTCTGCATCGGCATCGCCTGCTGCGAGGGAAACCATCGCCACGATCTTCGAATCCGCCTCGAGCTTGTCGTAGCCGACGAAGCTGCTTGCGATTGCCGGATCGAGCTCATCATATACGGTCGCTGCGTGGCCGCTGTAATCTGCCATCTTACCGGAAGCGAGACGATCATTACGTGCCTGCTTCTTCTGGCTGTCCATCGCCGCCTGGAAGGCCGCCTCATCGACGGTGAAGCCCTTCTCCTCGAGGATCTCCTTTGTGTTATCGAGCGGGAAGCCATAGGTATCATAAAGCTTGAACGCATCCTCGCCGGAAAGCTCATGCGCACCGCTTGCGGCGAGCTTCGCCTCCATCTCCTCGAGGATTTCCATGCCCTGCTCGTAGGTCTTCTCGAACTTCTCTTCCTCCGCCTTGATGACGCTCAGGATGAAGTCCTTCTTCTCATCAAGCTCAGGATAACCGTCCTTCGAGGTCTCGATGACACGGCTTGCCAGGGTCGGCAGGAAGGAGCCGCCGATGCCGAGCTTACGTCCATGACGTACGGCACGACGGATGATACGACGGAGTACATAGCCACGGCCGTTGTTGGACGGCATGATACCGTCGGAGATCATGAAGGTCATCGCACGGGCGTGATCGGTCACGATACGTACCGATACATCACTCTCCTCGCAGCCCGGTGCCTCATACTTGACGCCACCGGCGAGCTCGCAGATGAGATCACGAAGATCCTTCAGCGTATCGACATCGAAGATGGATCCTACATCCTGAACGGCGACAGCGAGACGCTCGAGACCCATACCGGTATCGATGTTCTTCTGCGCGAGGTCACTGTAGTTTCCCTTACCATCATTGTTAAACTGAGAGAATACGACGTTCCAGACTTCCATGTAACGGTCGCCCTCGCCGCCCATGACGTCCTCCGGGCCGTTTCCGTACTTCTCACCACGATCATAGTAGATTTCGGTACATGGTCCGCAAGGTCCGGAGCCGTGCTCCCAGAAGTTGTCTTCCTTGCCGAACTTGTAGATGTGGTCCTCCGGGATATGCATCACATTCTTCCAGATGTCATACGCCTCCTGATCGTCTACATAGACAGACGGATACAGACGGTCCGGATCCAGGCCGACACGCTCAGTCAGGAACTCCCATGCCCATGGAATCGCTTCCTTCTTGAAGTAATCACCGAAAGAGAAGTTTCCGAGCATCTCAAAGAAGGTACCGTGGCGGGCTGTCTTACCAACATTCTCCAGGTCACCGGTACGGATGCACTTCTGGCAGGTGGTGACTCTGCGTCTCGGCGGAATCTCCTGTCCTGTAAACCATGGCTTCATCGGTGCCATTCCGGAATTGATAATGAGCAGTGAATTGTCATTATGCGGAACCAGTGAAAAACTGTTGATCCGTAAGCATCCCTTCTCCTCGAAGTAGCTCAGGAACAGCTCACGCAGCTCATTTACGCCTCTGTACTGCATTCTCGTTCTCTCCTTGCTTTGTTTCATATATAAGCCCTTTACGGGCATCTTAGACATTAACTCGTAAAATATAGCACAGCACTCAGAAACTTGCAAGATAGGAGCGGTAATCCTTCAGGAGGTCGTAGCAGCGTTCGCGTGTGAGGGCGATCTCACGGCTCAGGTAATCGATGTTCTCCATCACGCTGAGCTTATCCTGGTCGAGCTCTTTCATGCACTCGTGGTTCCGCGAGATCAGAAACGCGCTCGCCGAGGCGATGTAGGCGTCCTTTTCGCTCTCTGTCATGTTCGCGGTGATGGCGCGGCCGAGCGCCTCGAGCTCCCGGTTCCAGAGCTTCGCGATCGTCGTATAGTCCTCCTTCAGCGCACTCCCCTGCTGTTCGACGGCGGCGATGTCTTCGAGTGCCCGGATTTCGGCGAAGGCAGCCTCGAACTGTGCGATCTGGTCGACAGACGCTTCCGCCGCCCCACTTTCCTGCACCGGCGTCGTCTCCGCAATGATAAGCTGCTCCCTCGTTTCGGAGGGAGCAGCTTCCGTCGTCACCATAGACGCATGGCGGATCAGCGCCTGATCAAGATAGATCCGAATCCCCAAGGTGATCGCCGCAAGGATCAGTACCAGAAGCGCAATCCCCCGGAGCATTCGGCTTGAAACATGTTTTCTCATAAGTGTATTATCCTTTATCGCTTGCAGTTCAGGCGGGGAGCCCCGGAGGGGCTCCCCGCCTGAACTGTAGCCTTTATCGTATCCACTTATCATACAGGCTGAGCAGCTGGTTTGTAAAGCGAGCAAGGTCCTTATTGGCACCACCATAGTTTGCCTTGACGGCGGCCGACAGCTTCGTGTAGGCGGCCAGCAGGCGATCGTAGGCGGCATCGCTCGTCTTCTTCCGCTTCGAGGAGCCATCCTCCACCAGTGCATACGTCGGCTTCTCGATCTTCTTCGGCTCTGCCACGGTCTCCCACTCATTCTTCAGGAGGTCGAAAACCGAACCGGAGTACGGACAGTTCACTGTGTAGTGGAGCTCGTCCTCGATCAGCTTCGAGAGTACCTCCATGCCGTCATCATTGCCATGCACGAGGAAAACACGGTCCGGCGCCTGCTCGTAGGCACGGATCCAGTTCATGAGGCCGAACTGATCCGCATGGCTCGACATGTCGGCCATCTGCGCGATCTCCGCCTTCACCGCCACCTCCTCACCGAAAAGCTTCACGTGATCGGCACCATCCATCAGCGCCCGTCCCAGCGTCCCCTCCGCCTGGTAGCCGGCGAAGACGATGGTCGACTCCGGACGCCAGAGATTGTACTTGATATGATGGCGTATACGACCGGCATCACACATGCCGGAGGCCGAGATGATCACCTTCGGGGTCTCATCGAAGTTGATGGCCTTCGACTCCTCGAGCGTGATGGCGAGGTTCAGTCCCCGGAAGGAAATCGGGTTGATGCCTTGATCAACGATGGCGCGCGTCTCATCATCATAGCACTCATCGAGATTCTGCGAGAAGACATGCGTCGCATCGACCGCCAGTGGACTGTCGACATAGACCGGAAAGTTGTCATGCCCGACGATGAGATGCTCCTGCTTGATCTGGCGGAAAAGGTACAGCAGCTCCTGCGTACGGCCCACCGCAAACGCCGGCATCACGACATTGCCGCCCCGATCGAGGGTCCGTTGCGTGATGTTCACGAGATCCTGCAGATGGTTGACCGTCGTATCATGGAAGCGAGACCCGTAGGTCGACTCCATCAGCACATAATCCGCATCCCGGATGTACTCCGGATCCCGGATCAGCGGCTTATCGAAGTTTCCGATATCACCGGAGAACACGAGCTTCTTCGTAACGCCCTCTTCCGTCAGCCACATCTCGATGGATGCAGAGCCGAGCAGATGACCCGCATCGATGAAACGTACCCGGACACCATCCCCGAGCTCGATCATCTCATGATAGTTCACTCCGCGGAAGTGCTGCAGCACATTCGCCGCATCCGTGAGATCATAGACCGGCTCCACCTCCGGCAAACCCGCACGACGCCCCTTCCGGTTCTTCCACTCACACTCCTGCATCTGGATATGCGCCGAGTCCCGCAGCATGATCTCGGACAGCGCCTGCGTCGCCTTCGTCGTCAGCACCGTCCCGTTGAAGCCCTTCTTATAGGCCATCGGGATCATCCCCGCATGATCGATATGCGCATGCGTCAGAAGGATGTAGTCGACCTCCGAATACTTGATCGGCAGCGGCGCATTCTCATAGTAATTCCGCCCCTGCTCCATACCACAGTCCACCAGAATCCTGAGCCCCGCCGCCTCTACATAGTGTAGTGACCCCGTCACCTCATGATCCGCACCTATAAAATGAAGCTTCATACAGGCCTCCTTCTCTCAAATGAAAATTAATTTCGCTATTCACATTATAGCAGAGTGAATATTTCTTTTCTATAAACATATTCACATGTCTGTATGGATTTCATATAAAGAAAACGCGGAGGGATGTCCCTCCGCGTTTGTTATTCAGAAAGGTAAGCCGCCTTGACCTTCGGATCATTCGCGAGATCCTGCGCCCGGCCCTCGATCGTGATCTTACCGGTCTCCAGCACATACGCACGATCCGCGATCGCGAGTGCCTTATTCGCATTCTGCTCGACGAGCAGCACCGTCACACCGGTCTCATGAATCTTCTCGATGATGTTGAAGATCTCATTTACATAAATCGGGGACAGACCCATGGACGGCTCATCCATGACGATCATCTCCGGATTACTCATCAGCGCACGGCCCATCGCGAGCATCTGCTGCTCACCACCGGACAGCGTGCCTGCGACCTGATTCTTACGCTCCTCCAGTCTCGGGAAATGCTTATAGACCGTCGCGAGCGTCTCTGCGATGCCATCCTTATCCTTCCGGGTATAGGCACCGAGCATCAGGTTCTGATAGACCGAAAGCTGTGCAAATACACGCCGGCCCTCCGGTACATGGGCGAGTCCCTCACCGACCATCTTATGGCCCGGTGTATGGGTGATCTCCTTCCCGTTGTAGAATACATGAC
>CAKQED010000021.1:0-36036 GCA_934229835.1 uncultured Oribacterium sp.
CCTGTTTTCTTTGATATAAACGGCGAAACCAGATGCTGGTGCTCTCCGAATGAAATGATACTGCCATTGACGTGACGACTCACGATAAAGGCTTCTTCGAGATTTAGTCCCGGTGCTAAAAACTTCAGCAGCTGAGCCATCACACTCTCCACCTCCGTGAAGAGGATGCTCGCCAGTGGCTGATCTCCCTTCGGCCCGCGATCTTCCTGCCATACCATATGGACAGTACAGCGATTGCTCCTGGAAAAAGCGGCTTGTAACTGCAGATCGATGATTTCTTCGATATAAGCAAATGCCTTTTCCTTCGTCATCGTATGCTCATCAAAATCCCGGTTTACTTTCTCATACATCGACTTGTAATAATCACCGACCTGCTCCCCGAGATATCGGAGGGTTTCCTGATATAGGCCCTCTTTACCATTATAATGAAACGAAATCGCAGACAGATTCACATCCGCTTCCGTCGCAATCATACGCGTAGAAGTTCCTGCATAACCATATTCAGCAAAGAGCCTGATGGCTGTTTTTAATATTCTTTTTTTGGTATCATCTCTATCTTTCTTTTCCATCCAAATTTTCCTCTTATAATCCGATATACTCCGAATAGATCGCCTTTGCTTTTGCTTCAGATGTTACATGTAAAATAATCGCACGTCCATCATAAAAAACCTGAAATGATGCATCACTGCTCTCAAATGTCAGATAATATTTATTCTTTCTGACATTTCCCAGGTTTGAAAGTTTTATTTCCAGGTCTTCAAATGAAATATGGCACCGTCTTTCCGGAAGAATCTGAATCGAATCTTCCCCACACAATCGAGATGCCCTCACGCCTGTCGCATGCCCTAAATAATGAAATTCCTGTCGCTGACAAATCGGGCAGTCTGCTTTCTTTTCCGGATGAAAATGATGGAAGGAATTCTTCCATAAATCAAATGTGATCAGCCCCTCCTCAAGCTTATCCGCCGAGACAAGAATCTTAAGTGCCTCCTTCACTTCCAGTGAAGCTACGATCGCCGTCGTTGCAGATAAAACGCCAGCCGTACTGCAGGTTTTCTGTGTGCCATGGTTCATAAACGGCTCAACTGTTCCCGTTACACACGCAAAGCATGGACCACCCGGTAAAAAACTCATCGTCATGCCCTGAGCTTCTACTGCTCCACCATATATCCAGGGCTTACAAAGCTTTACACATACTTCATTGATAAGATAGCGTGTTTCCAGGTTATCCGTACCATCCAGCACGAGGTCAACATCCTGAAGGAAGCTTTCTGCATTTCCATAATTAAAATCCTCTGGAAAGGTCTCAATCTGCACTTCAGAATTGATACTATGCAGATGCTGCTTACAGGCCTCCGCCTTTAATCTGTGCATACGCACATCTTCTTCATCGTAAAGCATCTGGCGCTGTAAGTTATGCAGCTCTACAAAATCTCGGTCAATAAGGCGTAGAAAACCTATCCCGGCTCTTGTAAGTTCTTCTGCGATCACTGTTCCGAGTGCTCCCAGACCAATAATGGCCACCCTGCTTCGTCTTATCTTTTCCTGTCCGTCTTTCCCGATTCCAAAGAATCGTTCCTGCCTGGAATAACGATTCCCCATATCCTCTCCCCATCTTATCTCGTTAAGTAATCACAAGTAACGATTCGAAAGCTTTGCTTAAAGCACATGACATCTGTTATTAATCTTATGTAATATATAACTCTTTTGCCAGATTAGGTCAAACGTTCATATCATTTTCTCTTGCTTAAACACGCATTTCGGTGGATAATATAGGCATTACGAAGACTGTAACGGTGATGAGCTATGTGCCTGTATAGTTCAACAAATTACGCTCAGCATAAAAAAGGAAGAAGGTCGTCATGGGGTGGCATGGTGAATTTAAGATTCATGTGAAATTCATGGATGAAGAAACCGATCCGGAAATTCGTCCGGGAACGACTCTTAAAGAGTTTATTATGTGCTTTATGGAAGACAATCTACTGGATAATAAAGACAGCGGATGTTTCGTAAATTGCAACGGTGAAAACATGACCGATAAACTGGACTATCTTTTAAAAGAAGGTGATCAGTTAAACATATCGCTCATGCTACTTGGTGGAGGTTAAAGCATGGATATTACAATGGGGAATCTGCGTCACGCATGCAAGTACTACTTCTGGGAAATCGATTTTTACAATGAACATGGAGGCGAGCACACCTGCAGCTACCAGGGAAACCTTGCAAAGAATGGGCAGGCAGGTACGTGTTCTGAGGAGATTTGTCCTTTTCTCACGCATGCAGACGATGAAGGCTTCGAATAAATCTTTTCGACCATTCAAG
Organism: uncultured Oribacterium sp.; assembly: GCA_934229835.1. Classification (GTDB taxonomy): domain Bacteria; phylum Bacillota; class Clostridia; order Lachnospirales; family Lachnospiraceae; genus Oribacterium. The sequence continues at coordinate 2,323 of CAKQED010000021.1, forward strand.
CCTTCCGTCATCCATATATTCTCAGCTCATTGAAGGTGCATGCACTTTTTCAATGGGCTTTCGTTTTATTCTCTACAAAATCAAACCCAATGCGCTCTTTCCCATCTTCATACACGACATCCCCGCAGCGCCGAAAGCCATACCGCTGGAGTGCCTGCTGCATCGGCCGGTTCATTTCGTGTGTGTCGATGCGGAGATAGTCGCTCTGCGCCGCGCAGAAATCGAAGCTCGCTCGTCCGACACCGCGCGTGACGCCATCCGACGCGACGCGGTGAATCACGCCATACGGCTTCTCGGCGCTCCATGCGCCGTTCGTGATTACATCGTACACCGGCTCGTGCCCGACGAAAAACACAAAGGTCCCGACGATCCGTCCCGCCTCGAGTACCACGTAGCTCCGCCCGCGCGCGATATCCTCCTCGAGCACCGCCCGCTGCGGGTAGCCGTCGCCCCATTGTCCCGGGTTGCCGTTCGCCGCCATAAACGCCCGCGCCGCCGCAAAAATCTCCATCATCTGGTCGAGGTCCCCGACCCTGCTTTTTCTGATTTCCATTTCCTTCATCCTTCTGTTTCTTCGTCCAATGCTGTCGTCCGCCAGTACAGTGTTCCGCCCGCATCCGACTTCGTATTCTTCGCAGGTCGAGAAGCATCATCGGCTCCCGCCGCACGCACGAGGAGATTCGTGTGCGTGAACCCCGCCCAGCGCGCGACCTCCATCGCCTCCTCGAAGCCGCCGTCGAGCAGCTCCTTCTGGTGCGCATCCGCGGAGATCAGGATCTCACCGCCGTGTTCATGGAGATGCCTGAGCAGCTCCGCTCGCGGATACAGCTCCTTCTTCCGCCCGCGGTTCACTGCGCCGCAGTTGATTTCAAACGGCAGCCCATACGGCACGAGTGCCTCCATGGCCCGCCGCGCCGGCAGAAGATAGCGCTCGCTCGTCTCATCGAGGAAGTGCCCACCATCCGCGCGCGAAAGATCATTGAAGCGCGTGATCAGATCGAAGTGCCCGATGAAGCTCGGGTGCAGTCTCGTCGCCACCATCGCCTCGAAGCGATAGTAGTCCGCCGACAGGGCGTAGAAGTCGCCGCCATAGTACTGACTGCACTGGTCATGGAGCATGCCAATGTCTCCATCCACGCCGATCAGATCCCAGTTTTCGGAGCCCTCACGGTGCGTCCCGAAGGCGGCTGGCGTTGACCACACGGTAGAGCCAGGCACCGGCACGAAATGCGTCGAGCCGATCGTATATTCCGCTCCAGCCACACATGACGGGTCGTAGACATTGTCCAGCTCCGCACCACGGAGGATATCGATCTGAGCGCGGTAGGCCGCCTGCAGACGGCAGATTTCCTGCGCGTAGGCCGCGTAGTCCATCGAGACACCCGGGTCCATGTGCCCGCTGAAGCCGAGATGCGTGAAGCCCCGGCGAAGCGCCTCCTGCACCACGGCCTCCGCCGCGTCGGAGCCATCGCAGTAGGTGGTATGCGTATGATAATTTGCTTTTAAGTTTCCCATGAGAACTCCTGTCACATCTCGAACGCTGCATCCGAGGCGAAGAAAATGTTGTTCTGCGGCACGAACGGACTGATCTCGTCGTCGCACTGCATGAGGAAGGTGTACGCGAACACCTTCTGAAAGTTCTTCTGCTCGCGGCGCATCTGGATCGAGTGGAGGCCGCGAAGCGCCGTCACCATATTGGCGGCGTAGAGGCCACCATCCGTGAGGCACTGGTGGAACAGCTGCGCCGACGCCTGCATGGATGCGCTCGACTTGTAGCCGATGTAGGCATCGTTCAGGATGGCGTCGTATTTTATCACATTATTCTCCAGGTACCGGTGGCCGTCGCCGACGATGACGCGGAGGCGGTCCGGATACTGCGCCTCCAGTGCGCGCAGGCCGAAATACTCGCGCGCGATCTCGACGATCGTCGGGCTCAGCTCGATCACGTCGATCGACTTCTCCGGATAATTCTTCAGAAAAAAACGAGGGTAGGCGAAGCCGCCGCCCCCGATCAGCAGCACCCGCCGCGCCGCCGGATGTAGGCGGAAGGCCCACTCGAACTCGCGCATGTACTCGAACGCGAGCTCATCCTCCAGCAGCGGATCCAGATACTGCGCCGACTGCATCGCCCCATCGACGAGCAGTAGCCGCATACGTTCCTCGTTGTAGATCCCCTCGCAGACCTCGATGGACTGCCCGAGCGGGTCACGCGTCTTAAAAACTGTTTTCTTTTCCTTGATAAATTCTTCCATTTAAATCTGATTCTCGTTTTATCACACTGTAGGCACGTTTCCTTTAAAAGCCAGGCATCATGTGCTGCGCCTTCTTCTCCGCCGCGAGTGCTTCCTGAATCCGCTTATAATGCAGGAACGCGTCGGCTTCGTGCAGCGCGCGGATCTCGTCCATCGTCGCCATGCGGAAGTCGATGGCCTCCGACTGCTCGATTGTCACGTCCGCATCCGCGAACTCCATCTTCACGTGGTAGATATCGACGAAATAATTGTCGCCGCGCTTCAGGTCCTCGTTGCGGTATCCGTAGATCGGCGTCCGCATCGCTGCCGGCACCGCCGAAATGTCAAGCCCGGTCTCCTCGCGAACCTCGCGCGTCACCGCAGCGAAGCTGTCCTCGCCTGCCAGCGCCCCGCCACCGGAAACCTCCCAGGCACCCGCCGCCCACTTCTTCGTGAGCGCACGCTGCGTGATGAGAAAACGCCCATCCGACGGCCGCTCGATCAGCGCCAGCACGTAGAGCATGTACTCGCCCGCCTGCAGGAAGCTGCTGCGCGGCACGACACGCCCCGTCCGGCGCTTCTCACCGTCATATATATCCATTCGCTCGTCTTTTGAATCCATCGTTATTTCTCCACATTCCATTCTTTATAAAGCGAGTCATCGAAGCAGCTGTTATTTCCGCGGTGGCACGCCGGTCCATCCTTCCGGACCTGCACGAGGATCGCGTCACGGTCGCAGTCCGCTTCCATCGTCACGATGTGCTGGTAGTTTCCGCTGGTCGCGCCCTTCAGCCAGAGCTCCTGCCGGGAGCGGGACCAGAAGCAGGTGAGCCCCTTCTCCAGCGTGATACGAAGCGACTCCCGGTTCATATACGCGAGCGTCAGCACGCGCTTCGTCTCGACATCCTGCACGATGCACGGCACCAGCCCCTTCTCGTCAAACTTCACCTTCTCGATATCAAATCTCTCGACTGCCATAGCTGTCCTCTCCTCATCTGCGACACGCTGTCAACATTGTACTATAGAACATAAAAAATGGAAGCAACACTCTGAGATAAACACTTCAAAATGTGCCTCCATCTGTTTTCACCATTCAAATTCTGACCGGGATGCCTTCTACCTGGAGTCTCGCCTTCAGGTCTTCGATCTTCACCTCGCCGAAGTGGAAGATCGAGGCGGCGAGGCCGGCGGAGATGTCCGGAATCTCGTGGAACAGCGTCACGAAATCCTCGATGGAGCCGGCGCCGCCGGACGCGATGACCGGCACCTTCACGAGCTGGTTCACCGCCGCGAGCATCTCGAGGTCGAAGCCCTGCTTCACGCCGTCGGTGTCGATCGAGTTCAGCACGACCTCACCCGCACCACGTTTCACGCCGTCCCGAATCCACTCGAGCGCATCCATGCCGGTGTCGATGCGGCCACCATTCAGGAACACATGATAGCTTCCGTCCACGCGCTTCGCATCCACCGACAGCACCACGCACTGATTGCCGTACTTCTCGGCTGCCTGATTGATGAGGTCCGGGTTCTTGATCGCGCCCGAATTCACCGACACCTTGTCGGCGCCGCACTTCAGCACGCGGTCGAAATCATCGACGGTATTGATGCCGCCACCGACGGTCAGCGGGATAAAAATCTGCCGCGCGACCTCGGTCAGGATGTCCGTGAAGAGCTTCCGCCCCTCGAAGCTCGCGGTGATGTCATAGAACACGAGCTCATCCGCGCCCGCATCGCTGTAGTATTTCCCGAGCTCCACCGGGCTGCTCACATCGCGCAGTCCCTCGAAATTGACGCCCTTCACCACGCGCCCGTCGCGCACATCCAAGCACGGAATAATTCGTTTTGTGATCATCTCTTCTACCTCTATCTTCCCCACGCGGCCAATGCACTTTCACAGGCACCGTCCGCCGCGTTCTGTCCACCAGAGCTGCATCGGTTTCCCGCTGTCGCCTGCCGAATCTTCACTGCTGCCCGACACTTCATCTGTGTCTGCTTCGATCCATCGTATCCTGCCCTTCATCGAAGAATGCTCATCCGACACTTCATCCTCGGGCGACGTCCAGCGCATCCTTCAGCTCGATCGCGCCGTTATACATCGCCTTTCCGAGGATCGCGCCATAGAGCCCCATGTCGCGGAGTGCCCGGATGTCCTTAAGCGTCGACACGCCGCCGGATGCGGTGATGTCGATGCCGTCGAGCCGGCTCAGGCGCTCATACAGCGGCAGGTTCGTGCCCTTCATCGCGCCGTCCTTCGAGATGTCCGTGACGATCGCGGTCTTCACACCGATGTCCCGCAGCTTCCAGAGGAAGTCGAACATGTCGACATCGAGAACCTCGACCCAGCCCTTGACGGCCACCCTGCCATCCTTCGCATCGACGCCTACGGCGATCAGCTCGCCCCAGCGCCCCACTGCATCCCGCAGGAAATCCTCATCGGTCACAGCCTTCGTGCCGAGGATGACCCGCGCAACACCGGCATTCAGGTAGCGCTCGATCATCTCGAGACTGCGGATTCCGCCGCCGATCTCCACCTGAAGCTTCGTCTCATGACAGATCGCCGCCACCACATCGAAGTTCGGCGTCGTGCCGTCCTTCGCACCCTCGAGGTCCACGAGGTGCAGCCAGCGCCCGCCGTCCGCCTCGATTCCCCGCGCCGTCGCCACCGGGTCCTCGCTGTACACCGTCATCTTCTGGTAGTCGCCCTTCAGGAGCCGTACCACCTTATGGTCATATAAATCAATCGCTGGAAACAGCAGCATAGTTCCTCCTTACAGTGCAGCAAATGCTTTCAGGATCTTCAGGCCGACAGCCCCGCTCTTCTCCGGGTGGAACTGCGTGCCAAAGACATTACCCTTCTGAACTGCGGCGGTCAGCGGCACACCGTACTCCGCCGTCGCCGTCAGATTCGCCTCACAGTCGAAGGCCGCGTAGCTGTGCACGAAATACACACAGTCGCCCTCCTCGAGATCACGGAACAGCGGGCATCGACCGGACGCACTCGCCGAAATCTGAGCATCATCTGTAAGCGCATCCGCTGAGGCCGGGTCCGTCGACGAAGTCTGCTTCTCTTCGGATGCTCCCGCCGTCGCCGGATGATCGACGAAGTGCAACGCATTCCAGCCCATGTGCGGGATGTCGAGATTCGCCGGAATCACGCCCTCGATCGGACGCACCTCGCCCGGAATCAGCCCGAGGCCCTCATGCTCCCCATACTCGAGGGAACGGTCGAACAGCAGCTGCATACCGAGACAGATGCCGAGGAACGGCTTCCCCGTCGCTGCCTGCGCCTTCACGAAATCGAAGAGCCCACAGTCGCGCAGCTTCTGCACGGCGTCACCGAAGGCCCCGACCCCCGGCAGGATCACATGATCCGCCTGCCGGATGACCTCCTGATCCGCCGTCACCACCACCTCCTCGCCGATCGCCCGAAGCGAGCTCTGCAAGGAAAACAGGTTTCCTACACCATAGTCGATAATCGCTATCATAGTCGTCCTTTCAAACTGGTTTTCCCAATCGGTTTTTCTGGTACTTTCTTTTCTGGCATAATTTGTTTCGCAATACTGCATATCATCTAATTCATGCCGTTTTGCGAAAAATCCGGCTCAATCCCTATCTTCCTTGCCAAAGCGGATATCCACAGCGCGGGCGTGGGCGGTGAGCCCTTCCTTATTCGCGAACATGGAGATCTTGTCGTAGTCCTTCTCCAGCGCGTCCTTCGTGTAGTAGCTGTACTGCATCTTCTTCACGAAGTCGTCGACGCCGAGCGGACTGTAGAAGCGCGCCGTGCCGGAGGTCGGCAGTGTGTGATTCGGGCCGGCAAAGTAGTCTCCGGTCGGCTCGGCGTTGTAGCGGCCGAGGAAGACGGAGCCGGCGTTCTTGATGAGCGGCAGGTAGTCAAACGGCTGATCCACGCACATCTCCATGTGCTCCGGAGCGATGCGGTTCGCCGCCTCGATTCCCTCGCGGAGGTCATGCGCGACGATGATCTTTCCGTTGTGGTCGATGGACGCCCGCGCGATCTCCTCACGCTTCAGCTGCGCGAGCTGCGCCTCTAGCTCCTGCTGCACCGCCTCCGCGAGCGCCATGGAATCCGTGATGAGCACCGCCGATGCATTCTTATCGTGCTCTGCCTGGCTCAGCAGATCCGCCGCCACGAAGCGCGGGTCCGACTTGCCATCTGCAAGCACCAGCACCTCCGACGGACCGGCGATCATGTCGATGCCGACCTGTCCGAACACCTGCTTCTTCGCCTCCGCGACGAAGGCATTGCCCGGACCCACGATCTTATCGACACGTGGAATCGACGCCGTGCCATACGCGAGCGCCGCCACCGCCTGTGCGCCGCCGACCTTGAAGATTCGGCCCACACCGGCGACATGCGCCGCTGCAAGGATGTACGGGTTGACCGAGCCCTCCTTGTTCGGTGGGGTCACCATGACGATCTCCTCGACCCCCGCGATCTTCGCCGGAATCGCGTCCATCAGCACCGTCGACGGATACGCCGCCGTGCCGCCCGGCACATAGAGGCCGACCTTCTCGAGCGGAATCACCCGCTGCCCGAGGATCACGCCCGGCTTGTCCGCCAGGATGAAGCTGTTCCGCACCTGCTTACTGTGGAAGGCGCGGATATTGGCCGCCGCCTCCTCGAGCACCGCGACGAAGCCCGGCTCCACCTTCCCGAGTGCCGTCTCGATCTCCGCCTCGCTCACGAGGAAATCCTCGATCTCGACGTGGTCGAACTCCGCGCTGAACGCCCGCAGTGCCGCATCCCCCTCCGCACGCACGCGTGCGATGATGCCCTTTACGATGTCCTCGACGCTGGAGGTCGGCTCGAAGCGCGCGAAAATCTCCTCGTCTCTGATCTTTCCCATCTCGAAAATCTTAATCATGTCTCTCCCATCCTTCCGGCGCGGTCGGCCAATGTCTCTGTCCCGACCTCGTCACTTCGCTCTGCGTCTCATCCCCGGACAGCGCCGGTGGATGCCGCTGCTTCTCTTTATGATTTCTCGTGCTTTAGAAGCCGCACGCTGCATCAAACCGGTATGGTCTTCCCAACTCTCCGGACTCTATCCTCAGTGCTCCAGCTTCACGGCTTCCACCTTCTCGCCGCTCGCGACGATCTCCGCGAGACCGTCCCGGAGCCGCATGATCTCGTCATGCTTGAACTGGTAGCTTACCTTATTACAGATGAGCCGCGCACTGATCGGCACGACCTCCGTCAGCACCTCGAGGTCGTTTTCCCGAAGTGTATTGCCCGTCTCGACGATGTCGAAGATGACATCGCTGAGGCCGAGGATCGGTGCGATCTCGATCGAACCATTCAACTTGATGATGTCGATATCGCGGCCGATGGACTCATAGTAGTGGCTGGCAACATTGGCAAACTTCGTTGCGACCCGGAGCGTCCGCTCCTCGTTATCATAGAAATCCTTCGGGCCCGCCACGCACATGCGGCACTTTCCGAAACCAAGGTCCAGCAGCTCGTACACATCCGGCTCGTACTCGAGGAGGATGTCCGCGCCGCACACGCCGATATCCGCTGCGCCACGCTCGACGTAGATCTCGACATCCGACGGCTTCACCCAGAAGTAACGGATACCCTTCTCTGGATTCTCGAAGGTGAGCTTCCGGTTCTTCTCGAGGATCGCCGGGCAGTCGAAGCCGGCCTTCGCCATCATCGAGTAGGTCTTGTCCCCGAGGCGGCCCTTCGCTAATGCTACATTGATCATTTTAAGCCGCTCCCTTCTCCGATGTGATCTACCAGTTCACCGGCCAGCATGGTTAATGCCACTGCTCCCGGTACAGCTTCACGCATCACGCCCAGGACTGCGCCATCCACCGTCGCATCCTCGCGCGTCGCCAGCGCCTCCGCTTCGCTGAGGCTCATCGTCTGCCGCGCGGTGATCTTATGCTCGACGCGCGCCTGCTCCTCCACCCGGAGGCTACGCACCCGAAGCCCACGCGCACTGAGCGTGCGCATGACCGCGGCCACCCGCGTCGCTTCGTCACCCGTCGCATACAGCACGAGCACATCGACGTCGGCGTCCCGGCGCTGCGTACTGTAGTTCGCCACGGTATCGAGGTCGAGGGCGAAGCCGATCGCACCGACCTTCTTTCCCATCTTCTCCGGGAGACGATCATAGCGTCCGCCCGACAGCACGGTGAACGGGATCTCCTCGACCGCACCCTGGAAGATCAGGCCGTTGTAATAGTCCATGGAGTTCACCAGGGAGAAATCGAGATAAACGTACTGGAGCACACCGAAGGCCTCGAGGATATCACAGAGCTTCGCGAGGTGATCTGCCATCTGGGCGGAAGCATTGGAAATCGCAAAGGAGCGAAGCTCGGCGGCCCCCTCCCGGAACGGCCGGTACAGATCCGCGAGCGACTTCAGCGTCCGCGCACTCGCCTCCGTGAGCTTCCCCTCGCGCACCAGCGCATCGAAGCCCGCCGTGTTCTTCATCGAGAAGAGACGGAGCGCCTCCGCCACGGTGCTGTCGCTGAGTCCCATCGTCGCAAACATCTCCTGCAGGAAGGCCGCATCCGACACGCGGATCACGAAACGCTCCCCGATCAGCTTCAGCGACTCCGCCGCGAGCGCGATCACCTCGGCCTCCGAATACGCGTCGATCCGGCCGATGCACTCGATGCCCGACTGCAGGATCTCGCGGTAGTGGTTGTCCTTCGGACGGTAGACCGTCTCGTTATAGTAGACCTTTTCCTCCCCGCCGAGGTTCGACTTGATGATGCTGAGCGTCACATCCGGCTTCAACGCGAGCAGCGAACCATCGAGGTCCGTGAAGGTGATCAGCTGGCTGGACTTCAGGAAATCCCGGTTGTCCGCGTAGAGATCATAAGGCTCAAATTTCGTCATCTTGAACTTCCGGTAGCCGAAGCGCTCGTAAAGCTCATTCAGTTTCTGTTCCGTCATCATTTTCATCCTTCCTGCACCGCGCGTCCATGCGTCCCCTGTGCAGTTGTATCCTGTGGCCAATGCCTCGGCCACGACGCAGTCATCGCCCGGGCGGGACTGTCGCTACCAGCTTTCACATCCATCACTCCCCGGTCGGACTTGCGAGTACGCCCTTCGTGCTCGGAATATCGTTTGCGAAGCGCGTGTCGATCTCGACCGCCTCCCGCAGCACATGCGCGAGTCCCTTGAAGCAGCCCTCCGCGATGTGATGACTGTTCTCGCCCGCGAGCTCCCGGATATGCAGTGTGATCCCGGCGTTCAGCGCGAAGGCCTGAAAGAACTCCACCACGAGCTCCGTGTCGAAGCTGCCGATCTTCTCCGTCTTGAACGGGATGTCTCCGTAGAAACCGCCACGGCCGCTGATGTCCACCGCCACGAGGATGAGCGCCTCATCCATCGGCAGCGTCATGCTCGCATAGCGCCGAATCCCCTTCCGGTCGCCGAGCGCCTCCGACATCGCCTGCCCGAGCGTGATGCCGATGTCCTCTACACTGTGATGATCATCGACCCAGGTATCCCCCTCGCAGGTGAGATTCATCTGAATCCCCGAGTGTCGGCTGAACAGCGTCATCATATGATCGAAGAACCCGATCCCCGTCTTGATCTCCGACTCCTTACCATCCCCGTCGAGGTCCAGCCACAGCTGCACATCCGTCTCATTCGTCACCCGATTGATCTCTGCTACTCTCATACTTTACTCCCTGAACACATCTTAAGAATTTCGTAATGGGGTCTGACCCCATTAAATTTTTATTAACTCAGAACGTGAGGATGTCCCGCACGGTCCCGATGAACTGCGCCATCTCCTCCTCGGAGCCGATGGTGATGCGGTTGAAGTTCGTAATCTTCGGGTCATCGAAGTGCCGCACCAGCACGCCGTTGTCCTTCAGGCGGAGGTAGAGCTCCTTACCGGAGATCGCCGGACTCTCCGCGAAGAGGAAATTCGTCTGGCTCTCCAGCACATGGAAGCCGAGCTTCTCCAGCTCTGTCCGCGTCCATGCACGATTCGCACGGATCTTCGCACAGTTCGCCGCGAAGTAGGCCGTATCCCGGAGCGCCTCCACCGCGCACTTCATCGAGATGCGGTTCACGTTGTACGGGTTGTTCGAGTTCCTGAGCGTCTCCATGTCCTGAATCAGTGCCGCATCGCCGATCGCGAAGCCGACCCGCGCGCCTGCCATGCTGCGGGACTTCGAGAAAGTCTGCGTCACGAGCAGGTTCTTATACTTCTTTGTGAGCGGCACCGCACTGATCGCCTGGTCTGCGAAATCCACATAGGCCTCATCGATCATCACGACGTGGTCTGCATTCGCCTCACAGAGCGCAGCGATCGCGTCGAGCGAAATCGGAATTCCGGTCGGCGCGTTCGGGTTCGGAATCACGATGTTTTTCCCGATGCCTGCACGGCCCCCGTCTGCCGTCTCTGGCCCGAGATAATCCGCGAGGTCGATCGTGAAATCCGCCCGCAGCGGCTTCACCTCCGTCGTCACCTGATTCAGCTGCGCGATCACCTTATAGAAGCTGTAGGTGATGTCCGGAAACGCGAAGCCGTCCTCGCCGAAGGCCATGAACGCGTAGTTCAGGCACTCATCCGAGCCGTTGCCGACGAATACATCCGACACGTCCACCTGGAAGTTCTCGCTGAGCTGTGCCTTCAGCGGCTTCAGCTCCGGGTCCGAGTACAGCCGGAGGTCCATCGCCTCGGACGCATTGACCGCCGCGATCACCCCCGGTGCCGGCGGAAACGGCGACTCGTTCGTGTTTAACTTGATGTACTTCTTATCCTGCGGCTGCTCGCCCGGCGTGTACGGCGTCAGCGTACGGTATGCACTGCTTAAAAATCTGGACATCTCGAACCTCCCGATGGTTTCCTATAAGTATACAACATGACCGAAAAACCCGATATAACAATTGCTGATAGGAGTCGTCACTATGCTTTATTATGGTAGCACAGTAAAGTGCCATAGTGAGATGATATAAAACGAAGCCGCACATGTCAAGAAAAAAATAAGGACCGACGTTTCCGCCGGCCCTGAACTTTATGGGGTCTGACCCCCTTACGATCGCCTTAAGACTTTCGTAATGATTTCTTAATGGGGTCAGACCCCATTAAATTTTGATTAAATTTTCGTCGCCTGTGCAGCCTTCAGCAGTTCCATCTTCATCTGGTAGTACGCCGGGCTCATGTCGAGGTAGTGCGTGTGCGGGTTCTCGAGTCGCTGCTCCTCCGGCCAGATCTCCTGCTCAAGCTGCTGCTTCACGTAGCTCCGTACCTCCTCGATGGATGGGGACGGCTTCGTCCGCCGCCCGTCGACCATGACGGTCTCCTGCAGCTCGCGCACCGTGCAGTCCGTGAAGGCCATCGACTTCCACGGCTTCTCCGGGTCCACATACGGGATCGGCTTCGATGGATCCGGCAGCTCGTCCGCCATCGTGATCAGATCCGCAACCGCGAAACCATCCGGATTGTACACACGCCATACGCGCTTCTGCCCCGGATTCGTGATCTTCTCGAAGGTCTCGGACACCTTGATCTTCGGGAAGCAGACCTTATCCCTGTTCACTGCCACCAGCTTATACACCGCACCGAACACCGGATCGCTCTTCGCCGTGATCAGCCGCTCGCCGACACCGAAGGAATCGATGCACGCGCCCTGCTCGAGCAGCGAGTGGATCGTAAACTCATCTAGGCTGTTCGACGCCACGATGATGCAGTCCTCAAGCCCCGCCGCGTCGAGCATCTTCCGCGCCTTCTTCGACAGGTACGCGAGGTCACCGGAGTCGAGCCGGATGCCCTTCAGACGCTTGCCCATCGGCATCAGCACCTCCTTCGCCACACGGATCGCATTCGGCACGCCGGACGCCAGCACATCGTAGGTGTCAACGAGCAGCACCGAATTATCCGGGTATATCTCCGCGAAGCGCTTAAACGCCGTGTACTCGTCATCGTGGTACATCACCCAGCTGTGCGCCATCGTCCCGCTCACCGGGATGCCGAACATCTCCCCGGCCAGCATCGTCGCCGTACTTGCGGCACCGCCAATGTAGGCGGCCCGGGCACCATACACCGCGGCGTCTACATTGTGCGCCCGGCGCGCGCCGAAGTCCGCCACCAGCCGGCCCTCTGCCGAACGAACGATCCGGTTCGTCTTCGTCGCGATGAGGGACTGGTGATTCACCTGCGCGAGAATCGCCGTCTCTACCAGCTGCGCATCGATGAGCGGTGCCTCCACCGTAAGGATCGGCTCGTTCGGGTACATGATGCTGCCCTCCGGCAGTGCCCGCACGGTGCCACGGAAGCGGAAATCCCGCAGCCACGCGAGGAAATCCTCCGCATAGATATGAAGCGAGCGCAGGTAGTCGATATCCGCATCATCGAAGTGCATCCCCTCGAGGTAGTCCAGCACCTGCTCGAGCCCCGCGAAGATTGCGAAGCCCGCACCATCCGGATTCTTCCGGTAGAACACGTCGAAGGTCACCAGGTCCTCCGCCCCTGGATCCTGGAAATAACCGTTTGCCATCGTCATCTCATAGAGATCCATCATCATGGAAATATTCCGCTGATCACTCTGATTCATATCAAATCCCCCCTGAATAAATACTCATAATCCGCTCATATCGAGATCGACGATCATCTTCCCGATCTTCTCTTCCTTCAGAAGATAGGTCATGTAGATCGGAAGATAGCAGATCTTCCCATCGACCTCTACATTTCCGGTTGACAGCACATACGCCTTCTCCATGTGGTAATTCAGCACCTCCATGAAGTGGTCGAGCGCGTTGTGCCGCTTATAATCCTTTCCGGATTTTACTTCGATCGGCACGACCCGGCCATCCATTTCGATGACGAAATCGAGCTCACCGATGTTCTTTTTCTTACAGTAATACACATCGAATCCATTCGCCGTGAGCTGCTGTGCGACCGCATTTTCGAAATGCGCGCCGTTGTTCACCTCCGCGTTTTTCTGAATCAGCTCGATCTTCGTCGCTGCCGGATATGCGCTCGTCAGCAGTCCGATATCACTGGAGAACAGGCGGAAGACATTGCTGCTCTTACTGATCAGCAGCGGAATCACCGGCTCCTCCACGTTATAGACCGGCAGCGCCACGCCCGCATCCTTCAGCCACAGAAAGCTGTTTTCATAACGATCGAACTTCAGCTCCCTGTCCAGCATCGTAAACACGAACTTCTTGTTCTGTTTGTTCAGCTCTGCCGGGATGAGGTCATAGATGGCCTTCAGGCGAAGCTTTCGATCCTCCTGCTCGTACTGCGAGAAATCCTCCTTATAAAGGTCAATGATGTCGTGCTGTACCTTGTCAACCTCCCGGATATCCTTCGTCTCCACATAGGTTCTGACCGCGTCCGGCATCCCGCCCACGATCAGATACACGAAAAACATCGCCAGCAGTCGCTGATGAATGAAGTCATCGACCGGCTCCAGACGCACATACTTCTCTTTCAGCATGTCCAGCGTTGTCTGCGAAACGCTGTTTGCGATCATGAATTCCTCGAAGTCCATCGGATACATGCGCAGCACCGTCAGATACCCCACCGGCACCGATGCGATCCCGCGGAGCTCCACGCCGAGCAGCGATCCACTCATCACATAGCGGAAACTCCCCTCATCGACCAGAAACTTGATCTTCGTCACGATCTCCGGGCACTTCTGAATCTCATCTAAGAAGACGATGGTCTCCTTCGGCCTGCAGCTCTCCGGCATGATCATCTTCAGCTTCACGAGAAACTCCTCCGCGCTCATCTCCGCATTGAGATACGTGACCATATCCGGCTGATCGATGAAGTTGATCTCAAACTTCGCATATCCGCTCTTCTCGATCTCATCCCGGATCAGCCAGGTCTTTCCCGTCTGCCGCGCGCCCGTCACCAGCAGCGCCTTCTTCGAATCCCGGATCCACTCCCCGATCGTCACTGAGTCTCTTCTGTACATTGCTCCCCCTCCGCTGAAAACGACCATTTCATGTCCGCTGTGAATACTACCTGAAATCGACCACACGGCTCTGTTTTAGATAGAAATCATTACCAGCTCTATCCCTATCATATAGAAAATGCCCCGTTTTTGCAACAAAAGCAGCTCGGAATTGCCCCGTTTTTCAGAAGAACGCCTGCGGAATTGCCCCGTTTTTGTGATTTTGTGCTCGCAATTTGCACCGTTTTTCACGGTTTCATCTACGCATAGCGCCCCGCTTTTCGTTTTTTCTCATTTACTTCACGTTTACCTGGCAGCTCCGCATCACTTCGAGCGCCGCTTCATGCTTCTCCGGTGTCACGCCGGCACAGCAGCCCGCATCCACATACATCGAAAGCTCCGGCATCGTCGACTTCAGCATCAGCGCGTTCGACACAACGCAGATGTCCGTGCAGATACCGACCAGCTCGAGGGATTCGAGTTCTCCCTGATCATAGGCCGCCTTCATATCCTTTACCAGCTCGAGACTTCCGAAGCACGGCTTATCATATACCTTGAGATCACGCTCCGCGCGGATCGCCTCCAGCTCCGGCACCAGCGCCCAGCCATCCGTACCGCGGATACAGTGCGGCACCGGAAGCATCCGGCCCTCCTGCGTCTCCATGTAATCCGCCTCGTGCGTATCCCGCGTCATTAGGATTTCCCCATCGAACGCCTTCACCTTCTCGAGAAGCCGCGGCAGCATCGCCTGCGCCTCCTTCGTGCCGAGACTCCCCGTCACGAAATCATTCTGTACATCGATCACAACCAGTTTCTTCTTGCTTTGCATAGTTTTATCCTCCCTGACTTATTTGATATTTAATTTTACCTTTAATGCATCCTGGAGGACCTGAGAAAAATTCAACTCTGCATTCATCGCCAGTTCATTTAACCACTCAGGAATCGATAATGTCTTTTTCACTGCCTTATTACTATTTCTTCTTTGATAAAGCAGTGTATCGCACAGAATATCATTTGCAAATGATCCCTCCGGAACTTTCAGATCTTCGATGTCAGAGGCTTGCGGCACTTCTTTGTTGTCACGCTCGTAATCATAAAGTGTGAATGCCAGTACATCCTGCGCCATATAGATGGCATCTGCTAAATCGTCCCCACAAGTCACGCAGCCTTTGATATCAGGAAATTCTACAGAATATAAGCCATCCTCCTCTTTCGTAAAAATTGCCGGATAAACATACTTTGCCATTTTTTACTCCTTCCAAATACCATTAAATTTATTTTGCTACGTAATAATACGTGTGTCAACTTTTTTTATACACAACAGTGTTTTCAATTGACTGTTGCCAAAAATGCTGATAATATCCAAACAAAGAAACGGGTTTTCACTGGGTAAAGTTATACTTGACAGGACTTGCTCGTTTCTTTTTTTGTTCCCATAATGTCGTACGGTAATTACGTCTCTATCTATATTCCAAGGAAATTTAATGGCCTGCCACCGGATTTCTCCGGCGCAGGCCATCTCTTACAGCAGCGTCTGCTCATTGATGATGAGATGGAAATCCATCCCGAGGAAATTCGCCGCCTTCTTACACAGCAGCATCCGCTCCATGAAAATCTCGAAGTACTCGCCGATCTCGCCATAGTGCGTGTCGATGCTCAGCTTCAGCTTGATCGCACTCTGCTCCTTATTGATCTTCAGCTTCGAATCCGTCACCGAGTAGTTCACCCGGTCATGGATGTCGAACTTATGCTCGTCCGGCTCCTGCACACGGCTCCGCCGCACATCCGACTTGTCCGCCAGGATCAGCGCCGCCGCAATCGCACTCACAGGCTGTCCATTGCCCTCATCGTGGTTGCCGATCGCACAGATGATCGGGGCAATGTCTTCGGCCAGTACGTTCATGCGGTTCAGGATGTTAAACGCCATCAGCGCACCGGACTGCGAATGATCCACCCGGTTGACAATGTTTCCGATGTCATGCATCCACGCCGCGGTCAGCGCCAGATCCACCATATGCTCATCGAAGCCAAGCTTCTCCAGAATATACGCCGTCCGCTCACATACCACACCCACATGCGCGAAGCTGTGCTCCGTGAAATGCAGCGCCTTCATCGACTTGTTCTGCTCCCCGATGTAGGTCGTCACATCGTGATCCGCCTTCACCTGGGAAAATAAAGGAAAATATGTTGTATCCATAGAGGTCTCCATAATATGCAGTATTGACTTATTTTTTATCCAGCGTCTTACCATTTTAGGGTTCACATCATTCAACGCGGTCAAATGTAACTGCATAAGCTTTCATATTTATAGTTGCCTTATAAATGATATTAGCATAAATAGTATCGTCACCACCCTTGAAGAAAATAGTTGTACTCTGTAGTTTATTGAAATCAATTCCAGTCAGTCTAAAGAAATAATAATCTTTTCCCTCCAATTTAAATGACGAATACTCCGGATTACTATTATTTCCCTCAGGACTCAGCAATTTATACCCATCATTTTCAGCACTCGGATTATGTAAAGAATATGAATACCCGAACTTTTTATTTACATCTTCTCTATTTGTAGTTTCACAGATGATTCCAAATCCATCTTCTTCAAAATTACCCTTTTTATTAGATAATGTCGTTGTTAGTGACGTATCATACCCAGTAAGTGTGAATACACCTTCAGTATTATCACCACTAATTCGATGATAATACACGATTCTTCCATTTAACTGTTTATTTGGCAGTGGCCAGTCACCATAATACTCGATTAGATCATTCTCGCTGCTCTTTGTCCAGTTCTTATATGGATACTGTTTGTTATCCAATGTATCATCATAGTTTGTTGTATTTTCAACCGCTGTCAAATCGGATGATGCTACATTACCAAGAATTTCACTTGCATTACTAATCTCTGTAATCGTGCCATTCTTATTCTTGCCATTACCAATTGCTTTAATCGACGATAAATTAAATGCATTCAAATAGAATACACTTGTACAGTTCGGTTCTTCTTGCGATATCTGACCGATAAAACCACCTATTCTTTTCGTTGCCCCAGAATCATTAGATGCACTGAAAACTTTACCCATCGAATAGCAATGATCCAAGCTCATATTATTCCCATCTGGATTGATATATCCAATTCTTCCGACAAATCCACCTACCGATCCATTCTTAGTTTTGACAGAACCGGTACTGAAGCAATAATTGACCTTCAGGTTTGGATTATCACCGATTGAACCAATCAATCCACCAGCATTTGCTCCACCACTGATATTCGCCTCATAGACTTTTTCATTTCCCGTGCCAGCATTAAATGTATAAGTACCGTAAGCGCCAGCCACAGTTCTTCCGCCATAATAAGATTTTTCTATACTAGTAGCCGTATTTCCTGGCACTGTACCAATAAGACCACCGGCGTTGCCTTCTGATGATTCTACGAATGCAGAGACCGCAGAATTACTCACATCTAATTGAGAAGTATAACTACCAATCAATCCTCCGGCATCTTGTTCAGCAAATATAACAGCGTTTTTACCAATTACCTTTGCACATGTGATAGTCACGGTACTTTCAGCTTTGGCAATTAATCCGCCCGCACCACTCTTTCCGGCAACACTCAAAGAGTCAGTTGTAATATTATTTAAAGTTGCTGAAGTCCCTGTAACACCAATAATACCACCGGCATCTGCTTCGTTGGAAATGATCGTAGCGTTTAAAATACGTGATTTTTCGACGGTTGCATTACCAGATAGTTGTCCGATAAATCCACCGACTTGATTTTTGCCCTGTACTGTCAGCTTTCCTTTTATATCTGTTTCTGAAATAGTAACATCACTGTCGGTATAACCTACGAGACCTCCCGCCCTGTCTTCAGATCCGACGATATTTGCATTATTAATACTTGAATTCTTAATTGTCACAGATTTTGACTGACCTACGAATCCGCCAGCCATGTTTTTTGCTACTACAGTCAGATCACCTGTGATATGTGTTTCTGAAATAGTTACATCTCTCTCGGTATAGCCCGCAAGACCTCCAGCCTTATCTGTATCGCTACGGATGCTTGCATTTTTTATGCTTGATTTCGTGATATTCAAAGATCCTTTAGGCTGCGCTACAAATCCTCCGGCTATGTTTTTTGCTTCAACTATCAGAGTACCTGTAATATCTGTTTCTGAAATTGTTACATCACTCTCGGTATAGCCTGCAAGACCTCCGGCTTTATCTGTATCACTGCTGATGCTGGCATTTTTTATGCTTGTTTTCGTAATATTCAGTGCTTTGGACTGCCCGACAAATCCGCCAGCCATGTTATTAGCTACTACAGTCAGATCACCTGTGATATGTGTTTCTGAAATAGTTACATCACTCTCGGTAGAACCTACAAGGCCTCCGGCCTTATCTGTAACGCTATTGATGCTTGCATTATTAATACTTGATTTCGTGATATTCAGAGATCCTTTAGGCTGCGCTACAAATCCTCCGGCTATGTTTTGTCCTTTTACAGTCAAATCACCGGTAAAGTTTACAGAGTTAAACGTAACTGTATTTTCACCGTTAGCAATCAATCCTCCGGCTTTATCCGACTTTGACGTGAATGAGCCATTCTCAATGTCCAAATTCTGAATCGTTATTGCAACTGGTGTATGGGCAAAAATTCCTGCCATTCCATTTTCTTCATTTACTCTTACGCCGCTGATTTTATAATTCTGTTTGTTTTTTTCATCCCATGCAGAATACAGTTCAATTTTTGTATTCGAATTAAGCGGTCTGAAGCAACCTGCCGCATTATTGTGTTTATTTCCATCCTGATCATACACACTAAGATTACTGCCGAGTTCTTTTGTAAAAATCTTCGTATACGAATCAGGCCCTGTTTCCAGTGAAGGATTACTCTCATACGACCAGTAGATATTATCTGTCTGAATAGCGCCCTTGATTTCATAAGTATACCCGGATATTTCCGGCGACAGATTTTCGAGATGTCGTGCATTATCAATCTGTGCATACAAGGTATTATTATATAGAACCAGCCCTAATCCTGAATTTCCGGCATCTGAATAATATGGTTTAACAGCAGTTATCTTATTTATATTATGTTCCTCTGCTGCATCCGATGGCTTAAGATAACCGAACAGACTGTTTGTTTCAATCGCGGTTTTGTCGTCAAACTCAACAGAAACGCTGTTACCAGTCACCTTTGCAGGTGCCACAGATATCTTAATATTCTCTCCAGGGGTTAATCCCTCACAAACGCTCTTAAAGTTTCCTCTAGGATTTGTAATATCGTCAAGATAAAACTCGATAGTCTGAATCGTCGTTCCGTTTTCTGGCTTTACCGGCACGATCATACATATATTTTGCTGATTCATATTTGAATCAGATGTTTTCTCTATAACGCTATCCGCACATACAAGCCCGAAGTCTCCAGCAGCATTCCTCACATGTAACAGGAAATACTTATCTTTATTACTGCTTTCACCGTGGACTTTAATTTCATAATATAAATCTCCAGTGATTTCTTTCAGCCCCGTATCGATCCGTACGGTCAAGCGATTTCCGTTATCAACTTCAAATCCTGCCTTGCCTACTTTCTGCACCACCCAATCTCCTACGTGCTCTTTAATAAACCATGGGAGATCGGTATCCTGTATGCTCGTATCCCCTTCACACAGATTCTGCACTGTGCACAGTGGGTAGCTGGTTTTATCCATCGTCTTTTGTTCTGTTTCGCTACCCTTAAGTATCAGCTTTCGATCATACGGTGTGGCCTGACGGCGCACCTGTCCCGTCTGGATTTCTGCTTTTGCGGTATCGTCTGAGGATGCGTCGGTACTGTTGTGTGGTCCGATAGCATAATAATTATTTGCCGTTCCAAAATTCGCCTTCATGTTCCCTGAGAACGAACCGGACTTGGTTGAATCCGTTGAGTACACCGACGCCGTAGAATATACGGCATTCATGCTGACATTATTTATGGTTACTCCAATAAAGCCACCGGCATAGCCGCTCGCCTGTGTAGCTTGAACATTATATCTTCCGGAACCTTTAAGGACCGGCTGGTTAGTAGTTGCATCTGTCGTGCTGTACGCGCCGTCCTTCGTATGTCCACCGGCATAGCTCTGCACGATGGTGGAGCCATCTGCTGCACCGTTCACACTTCCGATGAACCCACCGGCAGCGCTTCCACCTTTCACATAAACGGCGGCGGCTGAATTTTTGACCTTGAGCGTTCCGCCGCTCACGAGACCGATGAGACCACCGGCGTTCTCGCTTGCCGTTACTTCTACGTTCGAATCCCTGGTCTCATCATAGGTATCCTCGTGGTAGTAAGCCAGAACACCATCCACCGTAAGATTCGCATTCGTCTTACCGAGAAGCATGCCGGCATTTGCTGCATTGACAGTAGCTGGAATCTTATCATTTCGTAATATCAGATTCTTTACAGACAGCGTATTCGTGACATTGCCGAAGATACCTGCATTCAGCTCTGTGGCACTTCTACCACTATAAGGTGCGATGGAAAGATCATAGATTTCATGACTGCCACCATCATAGCTCAGTGGATAGCTTACATTTGCAGCGATGTATGTGCTGTCAAATGTTCCTGAGCCATAAATGTGCTGACCATCATGCAGTTTGTCAAATGAGAACATCGTGATGTCGTTTTTCTGCTCCGCGGTAATGTTCACCACCTTGAAGCTGTTGCTCGTCGTATCTTTTCTGAGCGCAGCTGTAAAGCCCGAGACATTAGCACCGAGGTTCTCGAGATGACGCAGATTTTTGATATAGATATTTGTATCGCCGTTAGAGTTCGTCGTTTCATTTACGTCGTCAAACAGACTGCTGACCGTATACTTCGCGGATTCTTTCGGTGTAGCAAGCGCCGTTGTAGAGCTTGCGATCGCGCTGATGATGATATTTTCACCTGGGATAAAATCGCTTCCGGTTACAACAGGCGTGAATCTACCCTCGTGAATAAGCTGACTGAAACGATATGTTCCGTCACCTGTGATATCATCGAGTGTCACATCAAACGTTCCAGTTCCTCTCTCATATCCGTCCCCTGCACCAGCATCTCGATTCAGAAATCTTCTTGCAGTCGTTCCACTCTGCTCACCGGTGATGACCAGCGTGATTTTGTCTGTATTTTTCGCTTCACGCACGATAACATGCAGCTTATTTTCGTTCTTCACCTCCAGCTTCGGTGCTTCGAGTGTTTCGGTCGGGATGGCCGCGCTGCCTGCCTTACCGGTGTAGCAGCCGACGATGGCGGTGACATCACCCTTCTGATAGCTCTTGCGTTTCGATTTGTCATTGTAGATGTCATTGATTCTCGAAACGTCGTCATCACCGAAATTGATCACCGCTGCATTTCCGAAGGAGGCATTGCCTGCGCCGGAATAGAGGACAGCGACGACAGAAGCGGATTTCAGCTCATAGACGATGGCATAATTTCCGCCGGTGGCGACCGTTTCGTCGAGCACGCCGAACGGCAGCATCATCTGATGGATTTTTTCACTGCCATACGGGTCGAAGCTCTCGATGCCATGCATGGCGTTATGGATCACATAATAGTAGGTACCGCTGGTATCACCTGTATACGCCGAGACCACGGATGGGTTCAGCTTCGTGCCGATAGCCGATTTCGTCACGCCATCTGCACTCCTATTCGCTTCTTTCGCGAGGCGGTCGAGGTCCCCGGAAGCCTGTGCGACGCTCAGGTGATTCTGCGCGGCGATAAAGATTTCCTTCGCGGTGCCGTCCATCTCCATCAGTCGGAGATTCTTCTGGTACTGCGCCACCGAAACGAAGGTGACACCCGCGATGATGAGGATGATCGCGACGGTGACCAGCACCTCCGCCAGCGTGAAGCCTTTTCTGTCGAGTCTTTTCTTAACTGTGTTTATCATAAAGCCTGTTCCATTCCATGTGATATCATGAAAGCATCGATCATTTATTCTTATTTATCGTTCACGAGGAGAACATTGAAGCTGGCGCGTGCCTGCACGGTATCGGTGCGTGTGTCCTTTGCGACGAGCTTTGTCACGGTGATGACCTTCGTGGCCGGATCCCATGAAAATCCGCTGTCATCGCCATCAAAGCATACACAGAGGTCGCTGGTGATGGCGCTATCGCTGAGGAGCGGTAGGCTCGTGCTGCTGGCCCCGGTTCCGGTCCCTGCTGCAGAGTAGGTCAATGTAAAGCCCCGGTTCGCAGTACCCGTTCCGCTTGTGCCATTGCCCCCACCAGTCGTGCCGGCATCTGGCGCACCCCCGGTCGCGCCATTCGTGCCGCTGCCCGCGCCATTCACAGTACCACCTGTACCGTCGGCTGCCGCGTTCGGGTCGATGGTTGCTGTGCCTGATGCGCTGCCCGGATGTAGCGTGATCGTCAGCTCGCCGCTGTTCAGGTTCTTGAAAACGATCGTCTGGCTGTTTCCGAAACCTGTTCCTGTCTCAGAACCATTTCCTACGCTCTCCGGATCCGCGAACGCGAGCTGATCCTTCATCAGGGTGATGGTGGTGGTCAATGCTGTCTGCGCGTTGGCATGTGCGACGACTTTACGGTACACCCGCTGTACAGTTGCGGCACCGGTCGTGATGATGATACCGACGAAGCCCATGATGAGCACCGTGGCGAGCATCTCCGTGAGCGAGAATCCCTCCCGCTTATTCAGTTTATGAAGAAGTTTCTGCTTCATCTGTTCCGCTCCGTCCGCTTTCTTCATCCATCAGTTCTTCGACGTATACTCTAAAACGGTAAATCGCTGAAGATCCGTATCGCCGTCTCCATGATTCGACGCATACTGAATCGCGATATCACCAGACAGATCGATCCCATGTTTATATCCGATACGATACTTCTGCGAGGTGGTGCCGGATACAAACGCTACCGTTCCATTTTTTACGGATCCACCCTTTGCCATCGCTTCTTCCATGGAGGACATACCTGTGTAATACGCGTCCATGATGCTTTCGCTCTTCTTCAGAATACGCTGCGATGAGGTGATCATGCTGGCGAAGAGAATCATCGCAGCAGCCGCGATCAGCACCGAGACCAGGGTTTCCGTGATGGTTTCGCCTTTTTTACTTTTCAGTTTATTCTTTATCTTACCAGACATAGCCTGTATCCTTCGTGATTTTAGGATTTCTCCATGTGACATAGCTGTAACGCGTGACAGATGCGCTCTCCGTGGTATCGTCACCGTTTGTGGTCGGTCCGCTCTGTCCTTCGTCTGACTGCGCAGAGCCTTCTCTGGCGTCCACAGTCAGCATCAGACGGTATTTGTTTCCACGGGTGATGGCATCGTCATTTTTAAGATAGGCGGTAATCGCCCCCTGGGCATTCATCACGATACGGACGTTGACCTTCAGGGTAGACAGGTCATCGCCACCGGACGTGTTGCCCGATACATTCAGATTAAAGCTGTCGGTATACACACGATCCGTTCCATTCATCAGTGGTGATGTAAAAGCCTCCTGTGCATCCGAATACGTTTTTCCATTCAGCTCATCCTTCGCTACAAAGCTGTCAGAACCATTCGTTGTCTTATGAACATTGGTTAAAGAACCCGTACGTTTCTGCGCTGCCCCCGCTTCATTTTTCGAAGTACAGGTCAATGCATCGAGAAGATACACGTTCCCTGTCGCATCTACAAATTCCAGCTTGTTCGTATGCGCGTCTTTTGTCCCATAAACAAACGTCGGATTGGAATAGGTATACGTGACGGTCGTTTCTTCCACGATCGTGTCATCCGACGGGTCGCCTGGGGTCCCACCATTATCCGTCTTTGTCGTGACAGTCGTGGTCTTCGTCTCCGTCTGCTTCACGCCGATTGTCTGTCCGTCGATTTCATCCCTCAGCAGCTTCGCTGCGGACACCACGGCGTAGTAGTTCTGGTCGCTGGCCTGAAGCTCCGCGAGTCGTCCGGTGCTGGTCGTGGCCGCGGCGAGGATGACAGAGCCGGCGGCTGCGCACATGATAAAGAAAAGGAGCGCAACGGTGAGGGTTGCGCCGCTTCGATCATGTAATTTCCGCTGCACTGCATTCATCGCTGCTCTCCTTTCTGTAAAGTTCTTCTGTTCACTTCTTCGATGCGCACACATTCCTTCACTTCTCCCACCCGGCGACTTCTGTCCACCGACCGTCATCGAACACCTGAGCAGCACTTAGAATCCTGCGTCTGCGGCGATCTTATCTGCGGCATCCCCAGCAAGGGACTCCGCCATGGTCTCGAGGCTGCTCTGCGCGAGGTCGAGTGAGGAATTACCGAGGCCGACGTAGCTGCTCTGCACCGCGCTGCCGTCGCTCGTGGTGAGGCCGTTCGTGGTGGTCGCACCGTTCAGGGTCTCATAGAAGGTGACGCTCATACTGCCACTGACCGTCGCATTTTCAAGGTTCGCGTACTGCTTCATCTTGTCCTGATCAGCGGCCACACTGATATCTGTAATCAGACAGCGGTACGCACAGTCATGCACCTGCTGAATCATACGGCGCGCGATCTGATAGTTCGTCGCAGTGAAACTGATGTTGATCGTCCGACGCACGGCGTCATCCGTCGCTACCGGCTGCTCGAAGCTGAAATTGAAGCTCGTCGCCTGCGCGAAGATCGTATTGAGTGCGGCCGACTCGGCCTTCAGATTATCATAGGAAGCGACGATGCCGTTCACTTCCTTCTGTCCGTTTTCGATATCCTCCTGCATCTGCTTGATGATGGCAGATTTCTGCTGTTCCATCTCCATCTGCTGCTCGAGCACCGTCGTGTCCGCCGCCGCGATGCGTTCCTGCACCGGAAGCCGCACGAAGCGGTAGTACACGAGCCCCAGCAGGATCATCACCAGTACGAGAAGAAGGACTTTCTCACGTTTCGTAAAAGCTCTGTTTAACATTCTGTCCTCCCTCAGCCTAACGGGCTTCCGCCCTGGATCGTGATGCTGCCGCCGGTAAACGGGTTATCCGTCGGTGTGTCAATGTTGGCGGGCTGTTGTACGGCGACGGTCTCAGGCACGGCTGCGGTCGGCTGCTGTGCGGCGGCCCGCGCTGCCTGCGCGGCCTGTGCAGCCTGGCGCTTCGCCGCTTCCTCGGCGGCACGCTGCGCAGCGGCACGCTCTGCCTTCGCCTGAGCGGCCTCGGCACTCGTGTTCCCGGTGCCTGCATTGGCCGACGCGCTGGTCGTGCTCGATGCCGCCTCGGTCTCGCCGATCTGGTCCGGACGCGTGTGCTGAATGCTCGGGATATACGCGTTCTGGCCGGTCGCGGAGCCGTACTCGCCGGCATCGAGGGCCTGATCGCTGGTTGCGGAAACCGCACCGGAGTCAAGGGCTGTACGGACCTCCTCCGGGGTACGGAAGTAGATCGTCAGCTGGCCGGTCACGAAAAGCGGCTGATCCGGGGTGCCATCCGCAGAGAGCGACAGCTTATCCTTATCCTCATCGGTCGCAGCGGTCTGGGCCGTCACGTAGCTCACGTACTCGGAGCCCTCGAGCGAGAGGATGATATCCGGGAGACGCTGCGCGTCGGTCACACCGACGGTGATCACGGCGATGTTGTCCTGGATCTGGATGGTCTGGATGCCACCCGCCGCATGCACACGCTCGTCGATGACGTTCAGCATGGTGACGCGGTCCTGTCGAGAAAGCTCCTCGTCGTTGAGATAGCCGTTGCCGTAGTGGGAGTAGTCGGCACGCACACTCGCGTACTGGCTGTTCGCCTCCTTCATCTTCGCGAGGTTCTGCTCCATACGGGTATAGTTCGCCTCCGCGGCATCGGCACGCGCGAGCTGCGCCGCCACGCCATAGCAGGAGAAGAAATACAGGAAGATCATGAACAGCACGAAGAGGACGAGCGTGAAGACGCGGTCCTGCGTGTCGTGCTCGCGGTACATGAGGTTGATGGTTTTCTTCGACGGGAACTTGCCGCTCCGGCCGATCTGCACTTTGCCTAGTTCTTTTAAGTTTGTCAAACCGGTACCTCCTGCTGCGCGTTCTGTTGCCGAGCCAATGTCTCCTTGATTTCATCGTCACTGAGCGCGCGCACCTTCGCCTCCGGATCGAGGGCGACGCCGTAGCTCTGCGGACTCAGAAGAAGTGCGGCCTCGAGGCCCGGCTCGGTGTACGGCATCAGGTCGGTGAGTGGGCGCATCGGGAGGTTCATCGTCTCCTCGATGGTCGTGAGAAGCGTAGGATAGTTCGCGGCACCACCGCAGTAGTACAGGGTATCGATCGTGTTGTTCGTGTTACTGTAGCTGTAGAAGTTCATCGCACGCATGATCTGTACGGCACTGCTCTCGTAGAGGGCCTCCATGTTCTCGTGTGAGAGAACGTCGTCCTGATTCGACTCGGCGGCGAGCTGGCCGATATGCACGTCCGTGCTGCGGATCTCTGCGGCGATCTCCGCGATGTGTCGTGCGCCCGGCTCGAGCGGTCGGGTGACCTCGTAGACACCGTTTCGGAAGAAATGGAGCTTGAAGCTGCGGTCGCCCATGTCGAGGATTGCATAGTCCTTCGTATCCGGCACTCGGAACAGCGCGTTATAGCGGCGGAGTACACGCTGGAAGCCGAGCACATCCGGCACGAGGCCGACAGCATTCAGCTTCGCACGCTTCGCGAGCGTCCGGTAGCGGTCGATCAGCTCCCGGCTGCATGCCACCGCGAGGAGCTTCATCGTCTTCTCGCCCTCCTCGATCACGGCATAGTCGTAGAAATACTTCTCGGTCGGCTCACTGATGTAATCATGGAACTCGAACGGAAGGTTCAGCTGGAGCTGCTTCACGGTCATGCGCGGCAGCTCGACGACGCGCATGTAGACGCCGCTCGACGGCAGGGTGAAGATGACATTCCGGCAGTGGATACCGTGGCTCTGAAACGTTTCCTTCAGAAAATCTGCCATCGCATCCCAGTACTGGACCATGCCGTCCTTCACGATATTATCCGGGAGCGTCTCGACGAAGACATCCTTCAGCTCTCCCTTTACGATGTATGAAATCTTGATTCGGTAGTTTCCGATGTCGATACCGACGACTTTCGTGATTTTCATATATTCCTCATCTGTTATATGGCAAAATTTTTCACAATATAAGTCCAGTATACCATGCCACGAATTCTCTTCCAAATAAAACAGAGAGGAAAACGGCGATGGAAATGGACGGGCCGAATGGAATCTTATCCTTTTTGAGCCCGAGCGCGATGAACAGCCCCACGAAGCAGCTGAGCATCAAGTTAAAAAGTGTCACACCCGGTCGCATATAGAGCCCGGTCATGAACAGCAGCTTGATATCTCCGCCGCCGAGGCTCTCTTTTCCCGTGAGCTTATCGAAAGCAAGCGAGATCAGCAGCATCAGGAGGCCGACGCCGAAGGCGCTGACGAGCCCCCACTTGAGATCTGTGCAGAGCCACTGCGTGAACGGGATGTGGGTGGTGAAGACGTCAGCGGCCAGCGGTAAACGTGCGCCTGTGATGCTGAGCGCCTCGGTGAGACCCCACCCCTGCGTGCACGCGATAAGCGGCAGGGTGAGAAGCCACCAGAGGATGCCCGCGACGTGGAAGCGATCCGGGATGAGGAGGGTCTTCTGGTCCACGAGACTGAGCCCCATCAGGATCACGAGAAGCCCGAGATAGCGAAGCGCCACGAAGGAAAGGTCGAATTTATAGACGATCGCGACGAAACCGAGGCCGAGCACGAGCTCCACCCAGGTCGACTCCGCGCTGAACTTCGCCCCGCAGTAACGGCAGCGGCCGCCCGAACGAAGATACGAGATGATCGGAATCAGATCGCCGGCCCCGAGCGCATGCCCGCAGACATCACAGTGCGAACGGCCACGCGCGACCCGCTCATGATGCACGAGCCGCCACGCCACACAGTCGATATAGCTCCCGAACACCGCCCCGAACAGGAACGCGAGGATGAGGATGTAAAGCATGATAAGCGGCGTAGTCTGGTACATGAGGCCCCGTTTCTGAAATAATTCTGTATACATTAAAACCGAAGTGATTATAGCATGCACAGGCGGATATATAACAGTTTTTTTGACGGATCGCGACATAGATTTGCTGATTTTTCGCTGTTTTGATACAGCATCGCGCCCTTGACTGTATAGTAGCTATATGGTTTAAACTAAAGTCAGCATAAAAAAGATAAGGAGTGCTTATCGAGGGCACGGCACTGGACCACTGGACCAGATTCGATGCGGTCTTGACAGACGCCGCGGAGAGCCCACGAAGAACACGATAAGCAGGAGAATGATGAACTGTTTTGAAAATAACATGACTTACCCGCAATTTCTGAAGTATCTGATCCCGTCGGTGCTGACCATGATCTTTCTGTCCTTCTACACGACGATCGACGGCTACTTCGTCTCGAAATACGCGGGCTCCGACGCACTTGCGGGCATCAATATCGTGATTCCGGTGACCTGCGTCATCTTCGGAACCTCCGTGATGCTCGCCACCGGTGCGGGCGCGATCATCGGCGAAAAAATGGGGCAGAAAAAGGACCACGAGGCGAATCAGATTTTCACCTTCATCACCCTGGTCCTGCTCGTCCTCGCGATTCTCTTTACGATTTTCGGTCTCGTCTTCCTCCGGCCGGTCTGCCGCTTCCTCGGCAGCAGTGAGCGTCTGCTCGCGCATGTCCTGCCGTACGCGAAGGTCATCTTCCTCGGCAGCATCCCGATGTCCTTCAAGCTGTTTTTCGAGTACCTCGTGCGGACCGACGGCAGTCCGAAGGTCGGGCTCTGGATGTCGATGACCGGCCTCGTGCTGAACGTCATCTTTGATTACATCCTCGTTGGCGTGTTCCGTCTGGGTACGTACGGCGCGGCCTGGGGCACCACCCTGTCGATCACCGTCAGCGCGCTGATCGGCCTCGTCTACTTCCTCCGCTTCAGCCATATCCGCTTCTGCCGCACCCGGATGCACGCCGACGTGCTCGTGAAATCCTGCACGAACGGCAGCAGTGAGATGCTCACCGAGATGTCGACCGGCATCACGACCTTTCTGTTTAACATCATCATCCTCCGGCATTATGGTGAGGACGGGGTCGCGGCGGTCACGATCATCATGTATCTCTACTACTTCTTCATCGCGTTTTACATGGGCATCGCCGTGGCGGCCGCACCGATCGTGAGCTTTAACGTCGGCGCTGGAAATCCCGCGAAGATCCGGGAGACGCTGCGCTACAGCTTCCGGACCATCGCCCTCACCTCCGTGGTCGTCATGGCCATCTCGCTCGGCCTCGGTCAGCCGCTCATCCACCTCTTCGCCGGCCCTGGCCACGTGTTCGACCTCACCTGGCAGGGACTCCGGCTTTTCAGCCCGGTCTTCCTCTTCATCGGATGGAACGTCTTCCTCTCCGGCTACTTCACCGCCCTCGGAAACGGCTTCCTCTCCGCCCTCATCTCGACCCTCCGCTCGCTGATCCTCGTGGTGGCCTTCATCCTGATCCTCCCGCAGCTCATCGGCGTGAACGGCATCTGGCTCACCATGCCATGCGCCGAAGCCGTCACCATCTTCATCTCCGCGTACTGCTACCGAAAGCATGGCCGCGCCCACCTGGCATCTTAAGAATTTCGTAATGGGGTCTGACCCCATGAACTCAGTACTGGCTGTTCCAGAAGAGCGTTTCACCTTCCGGGGCGTCCTCGGCGATGCGCTCGCGCTCCTCGCCGGTGAGGGCCGCCTTCTCTTCCGCGGACATCATCGTATAGTCGTAGTAGTAGAGCACCGGCCCACGCCAGCGTACCATCGCGAGCTGCCCGTCCTGCGAGAAGCTGATGGCGAGGAACTGCGCGCCATCTGGATCACCGAGGCCCGTCAAGTTCTGACGGATGTTGTCAAAGAAGCTCCGGTTGTGCGTGACATCGTTGCTCGTGGTCGTCGTACCGTCATCGAGGCGGCCGATCGCCTTCCGGTAGCGCTCGTCGCCCCGGTTCGGCACGCCGATGGCTCCCGTCTGCGCCTGCCGGTTCTGAAACGCCAGCGAACGCCCATAGCCCTTCAGGTCGATGCGGTCCTTCGCCCGGAAATGCTCCCGTGTATACACCTGCTTCGTCTCGGCATCATAGTAGTACACCACGGCCCCCGGTGCCCCGTCCATCAGGTACTGCGTCTTCGCGCAGGCCACCGCCTCATCGACCTCCTCGCAGTCATAGGTCATCGCGATATCCTGCAGATGCCGCATATAGCCCTCCACCACAAACATCAGAAGCACCAGCGCGATCAGCACCATCAGAATATAGTGCACCCTCGCGAGGCCCCGGCGGTCACGAAGCCGCGCACGGAATTCTGTCTGAATCATCTAAGCCTCTTTCCTTTTTACATTTTTACTTTCTACGTATACCGTCCGAAGAGGCATACAACAACGGAATATTTCGGTTGAACCGAAACGTCTCTAGACTGATTTCGTTTGAAACGAAATGTTACTGTTCTTAGCGAAATGTATCACAATTCATTTCGCTCGAAACGAAATTCCAGCAGAGTTAAGCGCTTCGTTTACCGCAAACAGCGTGCCACCACTTCCGTCGGCAGCTCCGGGAAGGGAATCATCGCCTCCGGTTTCGCCGAGTGCGGCGCGATCCACTTTTCCATCCAGATCATATCGTACCAGCGGTCGAACTTATAGGCGCAGGCATGGAAGTGCCCGACGAGCTGATAGCCGAGGTGCGCATGGAAATCCGGACTGTTCGTGTCCAGGTACGGATCTTCGCCAATGTCGACGCCGCTGTCTGCAGTACCCTCCCGGAGATCTTTTCGTGTCCGGTCAGCAACATTCGCATTCATCGTTCCGGGATACGCGATGCAGGCGTTCACGCTGATGATGTTCATCGCGCGGAGGATCGCCTCCAGCCGCTCATAGAGCTGCCGCCCGAGCCCTTGTTTCTGCGCACCCCGATCGACGTAGATCGAGGTCTCCACGCTCCAGTCGTAGGCCGCGCGCTCGTGCAGACGTCCGACATAGGCATAGCCAATGATGCGCTCGGAGGTCCTGTGTGCCTCGGTAACTTCACCGGCACCGGACGCCGGCGCAGACGAAACCAAAGCGCCATCCACATGCGCGGTGCCTGCATTGGCCTCCTGCTCCTCCACCGCGACGATGTACGGATAGGTCGCCAGCGTGTGCGCGATCCGCGCACGGAACGCCTCGACGCTCGGCACCTCGTACTCGAAGGTGATCGCCGTCTCCTCGACATACGGCGCATAAATCGCAAGCAGCGCCTCCGCGTCCTCCGGACGCGCCACACGAAATGTCAGTTCTCCCATGCTGTCTCCTCTCCTCGCTTCCCCGGGGTCTGACCCCATAAACTCGCCGCACATGGGCGAACGGTTTTCAAGACCGCCTCGTTATGAGCGGTTACAGTGCCTGTACATAGTAATATGGCATCTGTTCAGTGCTCGTGCTTCTCTTCCCGGTCGTCCTTCAGGATCCCGCGGTCAGCGAAATCCTCCATGACGGCTCTTGAAAACGCTGCGAGCGCCTCGGAGCCGCGGGCGGTCTTCTGCTGCCGGCCCCACACAGTGTTGAACGACACACCGTGCGTCTTCCAGTCGTCGCCCTCGTTCGAGGCATTGAGCAGGAGCGGCTGGAGGTTATCCATCGCATGCGCGTACTTCGCCTCCGGCGTCTCGTAGGCCTCGAACTCCTCGAAGATCGCCCGGAGCTCATCGCGCTGATCCTCCGGCAGGAGTGCGAAGATACGGTCTGCCGCCTTCTCCTCACGCTCCTTCTGCGTCTTCAGGCCCTCCTCGTCGTAGGCGTAGGTGTCGCCCGCGTCGATCTCCACGATATCATGGATCAGGCACATCATCATAACATGCGCGATGTCGACCTCGGTGTTGCTGTACTCGCGAAGCAGGTACGCCATGATGGCCATGTGCCACGCATGCTCCGCATCGCCCTCGCGACGCCCGTGATTCGTCAGATGCGTCTGCCGGTAGATTTCCTTCTCCTTATCGATCTCCAGGATGAACTCCCGCTGCTTCTCGAAACGTTCCTGATTCATTTGCATTCCTTTCCTGCGTCTTTTTATGGGGTCTGACCCCATTATATTTCGGCGTGCCACCGGCGTCGGGGTCGCCTACATTGGCGTACGGCTGCGTTACGCCAGGCGGTGCTGTTTCCGGAGCGCCCAGTAGTACATCGCGATCAGCGTGCCGCCGGTGAGCACCCAGGAAACCGGGTAGACGCTCATCAGCACCTCGTAGGTCGGCACGGCACGGAACACCGTCAGGATCCAGATGATCCGGAAGACGACGGTGCCGAGGATCGTGATGACGGACGGGCTGATCGCGTAACCCATGCTGCGGAGAACGCCGGAAGGGGTGTCGAAGAGCGTGCAGAGGCCCTCGACCGCCATGACATGGTACATGCGGCTCACGGCGTAGTCGATGGCAACCGGATCCGTCGTGTAGAGTCCCGCGAATTCGCGTGCCCAGATCGTGAACGGCAGCGCCAGCAGCTGCGTGAACAGGATGGACTGGAGCATCGTGAGGCGGAAAACGCGACGGCAGCGGCCGTGCTCACCCGCGCCGAGGTTCTGACTGTAGAAGGTCACCGCGGCCTGCGCGAACGCGGCGCAGATGTCATAAGTGAAATACTCGAAATTGAGGCCCGCGGCCGCACCTGCGATGGCCTGCGCACCGAAGCTGTTGACGCCGGCCTGGACGAAGATGTTCGAGACGGAGAACACCGACTCCTGCACGCCCGCCGGGAGCCCGACCTGCAGCACGCGCTTCATATACCTCGGGTGCAGGCGAATGCAGTCGATCCGGAGCTTGAGTGGCCCTTCTTCATGGAGCAGTGTGCGGAACACCAGCGCCGCCGAGGTGAAATTCGCGATGGTGGTCGCGAGCGCAACACCCGCCACGCTCATCCTGAAGACCACAACGAACAGAAGATTTAGGATGACGTTCAGGACACCGGCGAAGATCATGTACATCAGCGGGCGCTTCGTGTCTCCGATCGAGCGGAGGATCGCCGCGCCGAAATTATAGAGCGTGATGAACGGGAGCCCAAGCATGTAGATGCGGAAGTACAGCACCGCCATGTCGAGAACCTCCACCGGCGTGCCGATGGCTTCGATGAGTGGGCGTGCGATGACGAGGCCGATGCCCATCAGCAGAAGGCCGCCCGTGATGGCCATCTCGATGACCGTATGGATGGCATCCGACACCTCGTCCATGCGCCCGCTGCCGATCAGCGTCGCCACGACGACATTCGGACCGATCGACGCACCGACCAGGAAGTTCACGAAGACACCGACGTTTGCAACATTGGCACCGACCGCCGCGAGGGCATCGCCACCCGCGAAACGACCGACCACTGCCACATCCGCCGAATTAAAAAAATGCTGCAGGATACTGCTCGCCGCCAGCGGCAGCGCGAACAGCACGAGCTTCCAGAAAAGCCCGCCATGCAGCATATCGATCTTGTTTGGATTTGTTTCCATAGCTCACCCTCGAGATTTTAAAACTTCGTTGATGATACTACTTTTCCGGACGGATAGGAATAGTTAAATTGAAGGGCATCAGAGCGCTTACAGCAGTCCTCTCGCCTTCAGCATTTCCTCGACGATTTCCACGGCTTCGTACAC
>CAKQED010000022.1:0-35997 GCA_934229835.1 uncultured Oribacterium sp.
GCCGGGACCCCTAAGCGGCACTAAGCCCTCTGCAATCACTGAGTTTTCTTTATGAAAACTCAGCGTTGCAGAGGGTGCTAAGGAAAAATGCTCTAAGTGCCGCTAAGGGAACCCGGCTTGATTTTACACGTCCTCTACGTATGGTTTCGGTTGCCGGCCCGCCGCCCCTCTACTACTGCACCTCTCGGATGAGGCAGTACTGCTTGAGGTCGAAGTGCTTTTCCATCACGCCGTAGAGCTTGAAGCCGAAATGCTCGTACATGGCGACGTTATGCTCGTTGTGGGTTTCGAGGGACATCATGAGATGATGCGCGTCGGCATAGGCGATGGCCTCGTCCATGAGGATCGAGGAGATGTGATGATGCTGCTTCTCGGGATCGACCGCGAGGTAAATGATATGGATGCGCTCCTCCTGGTGGAGCTGGTCGGTCCACTTCTCGTTCAGATAGTCCTTACCGAGCACGAAGTTCCAGAAGGCCCGGAGACTCGGATCCTCCTTGATGAGGTACTCGTCGGTCTTCAGATTCGCGCGAAGCTCGGTCAGGTAATAGCGGAAGAAATTATACGGCTCTGACTCGTCAGATACGACCAGGATCCCATTCAGCTCCGGGCTGTCTGCGAAGATCTCGCAGGTCTCGAACATCTCCTCGAGATCACAGTGAAAAAGCTCCGGCAGCAGACGATTCCGTGTATCCTCGTCCGGAATCAGCTTACAGTACAGCGGATCCTTCGCGAAGCAGACCGTCAGCAGCCGCTCCAGCTTCGGGATATCTTCCTTTTTTACGCGGTACAATTTGTCACTATCCATAGTAAATCCTGTTTAACATTCCTTTCCATCCGCGATCGCTGAAATCTGTTTCAGGCTCTGGATGATATTGTTTGTTTCCCGTATCATGTATTCTAGATCCGATTTATAGCACTCTTCCTGGTTCTTCCGCACGCGGTTCAGGATGCGAAGCTCCTCCTCGAAATCCACGCTTCCGCCCTCTGCCTTGCGCTTCAGCTTCTGCACCAGCTGGTACAGGTTCTCATGATGCACGATACGTCCGGCTCCCCACTGGAGGCGCTCCTTTGGCTGGCAGAAGACATAGTCGGTAAAGTAGTTAAATACCTCCTCGTCGAACTGGAAGGCATAGCAGTTGTTATCGATCTCGTAGATGGCGTCGAGTGCACCGCGGGCATCGCTCTCCTCGAGGCAGCGGATGGCGTCCTTGATATGCGTAAGGTTCTGCCGTACCGCCTGCTGTGGGAAGAGGACGGTATCCTGCCAGTCGAGCCGCACGAAGGAGTCCTGGGCCTTTCGGAAGGCCTTCATCAGGATCTCCGTGCACTCCCCGGCGCGTGATGGTGTCACGCCGGAAGCATTGACCGCCTCGATCCAGCGGTACACGGCATGCCCGAGGGCGGCCGCCTCCTTCGTCACGCCAGCGAGCTCCGCGCCCAGTTCGCCGACGATGCCGGCGTAGCGCAGGTCAATGCTTCTGTTCATCTCTTCAAACAGCGCGGAAAAATCCATCGGTGGGAGGATCAGCTGGTCGAATTTCTGAATCAGCGTGCCGTATAAGAGGTGATGGAAACGGTAGACTGGCTCATGATAATAGGCTTCGTTATCGAACTGCGAGTGATAGTGCGTCTCCATGAAGCTGCTGTCGGTGAACTCGTTCACCATGGACGGGATGCCGGCGATGGCCATCGAGAAGTCGTCGGACATGGTCTGGATCGGCGCATGCACCTCGAGTCCCTCCGGATACGCCGCGGGATCCACCGGGATGTCGGCGACGGCCTGCTCGAGGAAGTGCACGTACTCATAGACGCTGCGGACGGCATCCTTCGGTCCATGGGCGTGGGCCGGAAGCTCGAAGTTGAAGTCGGCCACGACCCTGCCCTGCCACTCCGGACGGACATGGAAGACCTGCTGGTAGGCACCAGTCGACCAGTCGTACTTCGTATTCACGATCCCCCACTCTTCCGCCGCCAGCGCCGCGATGACGATGGTCTTCTTCGGCCGGTAGCCGCTGTCGATCAGTGCCTTCGCGATGCCGAACATCATGGCCACCGCCGTATTGTCATCCTGGAAGCCACTGAAGTAGGAGTCATAGTGGGCCGACAGGAGGATCATCTGCGTCGGATCCTCACCCGGGATCGTGCCGACGATGTTGTAGGAGTGCTGCTTTTCCGTGACGGTGCTGTCGGCGTCGAGGGTGACCCGTAGCTCCGCTGTCTCCCGGAGTGCCTGCTTCAGCACTGCGGCATCTGAGCGCGACATCGAAAAGGCGGCTGCCTCTGCCGGACCCGCGATATCCTGTGCATTCAGCGCTTCATCCTGGATCTCCGCGAAGCCACCCTCCTGCACGGCGATCAGCGCGGCGGCACCACGAACATAGGCCTGGTAGACTGGGAAATTGATCCACCACTCGTCGCGCTGATTGATTTCTGCGAGGACGAGCTTTCCCTTCACATCCTTCCCCTCGTAGTCAGCCGCGGTGCCCTTCCCGACGTAGACGAGGCCGAACGCCTCCGGCCCGTCGGTCTGAAACGTGGTCTGATACCCACCGAGCAGCGACCGCAGCCCGACACTGCCATCTGCACGCCGCCATACGAGCTCTGCCTTATGAAACTCCCAGGCATCCACGCAGATCTGATCCTTATGGACGTCCCGGAGACCGATGCGCTCCATCTCCTCCCGCAGCATCTCGCCGGTCGCAAACTCTGCCGCAGACCCCGCCGGCCGGTAGCCGAGCTCCGGATGCGAGCGGAACTGCTCCATCCGCTTCGCCAGCTGATAGGAATATTCTGTATTGATCCATGGAAGGATACTGCTCTTTTCCATACACTTCCCCCTTCACTGCAAACCACGCTGCAAATCAAAAAGGCCCGGAGGGCCGACAACAGAATCCATACGGAGAGGTCGTGTAAAATCAAGCCGGGTTCCCTTAGCGGCACTTGGTGCCTTTTTCCTTAGCCCCCTCTGCAACGCTGAGTTTTCATAAAGAAAACTCAGTGATTGCAGAGGGCCTAGTGCCGCTTAGGGTTCCTGGCTTAGATTTTACCGAGCTCGGAGTACTGTGTTTCTGTTGCCGGCCCTCCGGGCACGGTCTGTTGTAACAGGATCAGACATTGATCTCAGCGGTGAGTCCGAGCGCATCCTTGTTCTTCTCGAGAATCGGGTTGATCACCTCGGTGATGAACTCCTCGGTCTGCTTCGGTGCACGACCGACATAGCGCTCCGGCTGCATGCTGGCCTCGAGATCCTCGAGGGAGAGGTGGAAGCTCGGATCTGCCGCGATCAGCTCGAGGAGGTTGTTGTCCTTACCCTCTTCCTTGACGGTCTTACCCGCCTGCATGCTGAGCTGACGGATCTTCTCATGCAGCTCCTGACGATCGCCACCGGCCTTTACCGCATCCATCATGATGTTCTCGGTCGCCATGAACGGCAGCTCCGCCATGAGATGCTTGCGGATGACCTTCGGGTATACCACGAGACCATCGACGACGTTCAGGTAGAGATCGAGGATACCATCGATGGCGAGGAAGCCTTCCGGTACGGACAGACGCTTGTTTGCGGAGTCGTCGAGGGTACGCTCGAACCACTGTGTCGAGGATACCAGCATTGGATTCATGAGATCGGAGATCACGTAGTCTGCGAGGGAGGCGATACGCTCCGAACGCATCGGGTTCCGCTTGTAGGCCATCGCACTGGAACCGATCTGGTGCTTCTCGAACGGCTCCTCGACCTCCTTCATATGCTGGAGCATACGGATGTCGTTCGTGAACTTATGTGCGGACTGGGCGATGCCGGCGAGCACGCTGAGTACGCGGAAATCGACCTTACGGCTGTAGGTCTGGCCGGATACCGGATAGCAGGACGTGAATCCCATCTTCTCTGCGATCATCTGATCGAGCTGGCGGCACTTCGCATGATCGCCGTCGAACAGCTCGAGGAAGGACGCCTGGGTGCCGGTGGTGCCCTTGGAACCGAGCAGCTTCAGGGAGCCGAGTACATACTCGAGATCCTCGAGGTCGAGCACGAGCTCGTTCAGCCACAGCGTCGCACGCTTACCGACCGTTGTCGGCTGCGCCGGCTGGAAGTGGGTGTACGCGAGCGTCGGCATATCCTTATACTTCATCGCGAACTTACTGAGCTCGTTGATGACATTGACGAGCTTCTTGTGTACGAGCTCGAGACCCTCCCGCATGATGATGATATCGGTGTTGTCGCCGACATAGCAGGAGGTCGCACCGAGGTGGATGATGCCCTTCGCGTTCGGGCACTGTACGCCGTACGCGTACACATGGCTCATAACATCGTGACGAACCTCCTTCTCACGTGCCTCTGCCACCTCATAATTGATCTCATCCTGATGTGCCTTCAGCTCATCGATCTGCTCCTTCGTGATGTTGAGGCCCAGCTCATGCTCCGTCTCTGCCAGTGCGATCCAGAGCTTTCTCCAGGTCCGGAACTTGTTGTCCTGTGAGAAAATGTACTGCATCTCCTTCGATGCATACCGTCCTGTCAGTGGGCTTGTGTAACGATTGTAATCCGCCATGTTCTTCTCCTTACCGTAAGCATGTTTTATATTGCAACATCGCTGAGCGCAATGCTGACGACCGAAGTTTATACTTTTTTAATGGGGTCTGACCCCATTAATTTTTTCTAAACAGATTCTAAACTGAAGTTTATGGGGTCAGACCCCTCTGCCTCCCTGAATGTTCCGACCCGTTCAGGCGAGCACATCCTGCATCGAGTACATGCCGGCTGCCTTTCCGTGGAGGAAAAGGGCTGCATTGAGTGCGCCGTTTGCGAAGATCGCTCTCGAGTACGCAGTGTGGTTGAAGGTGATGACCTCATCCTCGCCTGCAAAGATGATATCATGAACCCCCGGCAGTGTGCCACCACGAACTGCACTGATACCGAGCTCCTCGTGCGGACGGGCTGCCTTCCGCTGCGAGCGGTCATAAACGTAGGTCAGCTTATCATCGAGTGCTTCATTGACCGCATCTGCCAGTGCGAGGGCCGTACCGGACGGAGCGTCCATCTTGCGATGGTGGTGCTGCTCGACGATCTCGATGTCGAAGCCCTTCTCATAGAGCTTCTGCGCCGCGGTCTTCACAAGCTCGAGAAGCAGGTTCACACCGATCGACATATTCGCACTGCGCAGGATCGGAGCCTTCTCCGCGAGCTTCTGTACGCGGGCGATCTGCGCCTCGGAAAGACCGGTCGTGCACTGCACGAGGGCCTTGCCGCTCTTCTCCACATAGTCGAGAAGACCGTCGATGGCCGGTGCCACGGAAAAATCGATGATCACATCGAAGTCCTCCTTCACCGCATCGAAGCTGCCATACACCGGAAAGCCGATCGCCGGATCATCGAAGTGATCCTCACGGTCGACACCCGCGACGATCGTCACATCCTCCATCGCCTTCGCACAGTTGATTACATTTCTGCCCATCGCGCCCATCGCGCCAAATAAAAGAATTCTGGTCATTGATCTCTCCAATATGTAAAAAAGTTACAGTTCAGGCAGGGGCACGGAGGGGGCGGCAACGGAGGCCATACGTAGAGACCGTGTGAAATCAAGTCGGGTTCCCTTAGCGGCACTTGGTACTTTTTTCCTTAGCACCCTCTGCAACGCTGAGTTTTCATAAAGAAAACTCAGCGATTGCAGAGGGCCTAGTGCCGCTTAGGGTCCCCGGCTTAGATTGAACCGGTCTCGGAGTACTGTGCCTCCGTTGCCGCCCCTCCGGGCTCACTGACTGAATATAAAATCACTGTAACATGGACTTTACGTAGCCCGCGATGTTGTCGGCGTGGTCCGAAATACGCTCGAGGTCACCGATGACATCGAGGAAGGCCACACCTGCGGAGGTACTGCACTTGCCCTCGCTGAGGCGCTGCATATGATGCTCACGCATCTCCCGCTCCATCCTGTCCACGATATCCTCGGAGCGCTTCGTGTCGATGACTTCATCGATGCTGCTATCCTCGAGGGCATCGATGGACAGGCTGAAGCTTGCCTGCGCCTGCTGTCCGATCTTCTGAAGATCCTGGATACCCTTTTCTGTGAAGTGCACGCCGTTGTCGAAGATATATTTCGCCTTTTCGACGATGTTCTCTGCATGATCACCGACACGCTCCATATCCGTCAGCGTATTCAGCATCCGGGTCACCTCGAACTTCTGGCGCTCGCTGAGGGACAGCTGGTCGATCTTGATGAGATAATTCGTGAGAAGGCCCGTCATATGATCGATCAGCTTCTCCCGATCATGCACATCCTGAATCAGCTTCTCGTCTCCGCTCTCCAGTGCACCACAGGCGTCGTTGATATTGACCGCGACGACACGGCCGAGATTGACGACCTCGCTTCGGGTCGCCGCCAGGGCGATCGCCGGGGACTCCAGGATACGTTCATCGAGATGACGGCGGAGACGCTGCTCTTCGATGTTCACTTTATCCTCTGCGGTCTGTGCGCCTTCGGCGATGGTCTTCTCCGGAACGAATGCGCCGGAAAGCTTCACGAGAAGATCACCGAACGGATAAAGCACGAGTGTACAGCACACGTTAAAGATCGTATGGAAGATGGAAATCTCCACCGGCGTAAGCATGCCGTTGAAGAACTGCGGTACTGCGAAGGAGGCTGCAAAAATCAGTACTCCGAACATCACAGCACCCGCCACGTTAAACAGCAGGTGAATGCAGGCAGCCCGCTTCGCTGTGCGGCTGGTACCCGTCGCGGAAATCATCGCCGTCACACAGGTACCGATGTTCTGTCCGAGGGTGATATAGAAGCCGGAGGCTCTCGGAACCGCTCCTGCAAGCGCCAGGGTCTGCAGGATAGAAACCGAAGCAGCGGAGGACTGGATGATACCGGTCACGACGGCACCGACCAGGATGCCCAGGATCGGATTTCCGCCGATCGCACGGAACGCATCGGAAAAGATCGGTGAATCCGCATATGGGGATACCGCACCCGACATGAACTCGAGACCGATGAAGATGAAGCCGACACCGATACAGAAATTACCGATCAGGTCATCACTGCCCTTCTTGCCAAACAGGATACGGAACGCACCGATGGCGATCAGTACTGGCGCAAAGAAATCCGGCTTCAGCACCGTCAGCATATCGCTCGAAATCTGCGTCAGCGATACCATCCAGGCCGTGATCGTCGTACCGATATTCGCACCCATGATGATGCCGACCGCCTGTGAAAGATTCATGATGCCGGCATTTACGAAGCCGACGACCATGACCGTCGTCGCGGATGACGACTGTACCAGTGCCGTGATCGCCGCACCGAGTATCACCGCCATAAAGCGGTTCTTCGTCACGATGTCCAGGAAACCCGAGATGCGGTTACCTGCCGCCTTCTGCATGCCGTCACTCATGACCGACATACCATACAGGAACATACCTAGTCCGCCCAGAAGGCGAAACAGACTCGCCACATGATCTACTGTCATAATCACCTCTAGATAAATGTCGATGTAAAATCGAACGCCAGGCAGCAACCCCTGCCAAGTCGGATTATAACAGACCGCAAATTTCGTGTAAACCGTTCGTAAAGTTCCTTCGCAGATACAAAAAAGAGGCGGAGGGACATCCTCCGCCTCTGCCCGCACAGTGCTCAGCCCTGTGCAGCTGTAAAACCATAATAAATGTTGATGCCATCCAGCAGTCCGGCTGCGATCTTGTCGCAGGCCGCCTGACTGTGGTCACTGGCCTTATCCCCGACCTCGATATCCACCGACGGTACCGTCGAGTAGGAGGTCTGGGTCAGATCCATGTCCATGCTGCCACTTGAGAACACCTTCATACCCGATGCCTTGAGTCCTGCGATGAGGCTCTCACCGAGCTTCTCATGCTTCTGCCAGTAGCTCGCCACCG
This sequence comes from uncultured Oribacterium sp., assembly GCA_934229835.1. Taxonomy (GTDB): domain Bacteria; phylum Bacillota; class Clostridia; order Lachnospirales; family Lachnospiraceae; genus Oribacterium. The sequence goes on from CAKQED010000022.1 coordinate 7,886, forward strand.
GCTCCATCGACTTCAGTGCATCCGGTGTGCTCATGAAAAAGACGCCCTTGTTTGACTTCGTGGAATCGAAGTGGATCGCGATATGGCAGTCCGCCTTATTGTTTGCGATGACCGTACGTGCGATATTATCGAGCTGTACATCCTTATCGTCACGGATCATCAGCACATCGTAGCCACCCGCCAGCAGCTTCTGCTTCAGACTCTCGGCGACCATCAGGGTCGCCACCGGCTCCGCCGTACCATCGGCGAAGGTCATGCCGCCGGAAACCGCCGTCGCGGTCGTGCTGCCGGCGGCCGTCGAACCGCCGGTCACCTTCTTCGATCCATCCGGATGGCACAGGGTTCGTACCGATCCGCCACCCTTCGTACCGTGGCCTGCATTGACCGCCACGGTAATGCCCTTTCGTGCACTCTCGGCGACATCTGTGGTATAGAGGACGGCCTTTCCGGTGTTGATCTTCGAATTACCGGCATACTTCCAGTCCAGATTCAGTCCGATTTCTGTGCTTGCGAGTGAGCTCATGCACATACATACGGAAAGAACAGCCGCCGTGATCAAAACGCTTAATTTCTTCATGTTCTTCTCTCTTTCACTCCATCGTATACATCATGGCACAGGGCGCGAATCATCTATACGATGCCCTGTCCAGCACGCCCCTCAGCCGCACCCACCCTGCGGATGGGCGACTGTATCCATCGCTGCCGGACATCTCTGTGCTCGTTTTCTTTCTACACTAGAAGTCTACGCGAAAAAAAAGAGGCATGCAACAACGAAACACGAACATAGCTCTTACATATTTCTTACGTTTATCGCATAGATCCGTCCATATCAGTGAAGCAGTGCCGAAATCGCGAACCAGATCAGGACGATGATGCCGAGGCCGATACGATAGTATCCGAAGATCGCGAAGCTGTTCTTCCGGATGTAGCGCATCAGGAAGTTTATGCAGTATACGCTCACGATATAGGCGATGACCATACCGAGGATCAGATAGAAGAGCTGCGGACCGGTGAAGGCGAAACCGAACTTGATGAGCTTCAGGAAGCTCGCACCGAACATGACCGGTACCGACAGGAAGAAGGAAAACTCTGCAGCCGGTGTACGTGCGACGCCGATCAGCATCGCCCCGAGGATCGTCGCGCCGGAACGGGAGGTACCCGGAATCAGTGCGAGGCACTGGAAGAGACCGATACAGATCGCGGTGCGCATATCCAGATCCTGCAGGCGATTGATGTGAAAATCGACCGTTTCGTTCCGCTTCTCGATCAGAATGAAGAACACGCCATACAGGATCAGCATCAGTGCCACGACGAAGCCGTTATAGAGATACTTATCCAGGAGGTCATCGAAGAGGATACCGATGACCGCTGCCGGGATGCAGGCGACGATGATCTTGATCCAGAGATCGACGCGGGATGGCACGAGGCCGACGCGTCCATTCGAGCGACGACGCGCAAAGGGCCAGAGCTGACGGAAGAAGGTGGTGACGACCGCGAGGATCGCGCCCAGCTGGATCACGACCTCGAAGACCTTATAGTACTCATCCGGCTGGTTCAGCCGGATCAGTTCATTGACGAGAATCATGTGTCCTGTACTGGAGATCGGAAGCCACTCGGTGAAGCCCTCCACGAGTCCGAATACGATGATTTTTAAGGTTTCAACAAAACTCATTCTATTTCCTCCACATATTGCTTATGCCTGTCGATTTTCGATCTGCCAGTCGATCGGCGTGAGGCCGTGTGCCTCCAGGTACTTGTTTGTTTTCGAGAACGGGCGCGAACCGAAGAAGCCACGATAGGCGCTCAGCGGACTCGGGTGCGGCGACTTCAGAATCAGATGCTTCGGATTTCGCAGCATCGCCTCCTTCATCTGGGCCGGACGGCCCCAGAGGATAAACACCATCGGGCGGTCGATCTGATCCAGTACCCGGATCGCCGCATCCGTGAACGCCTCCCAGCCGATGCCGTGATGGCTGTTTGCCTGATGTGCCCGCACGGTCAGCACGGTGTTCAGCATCAGCACGCCCTGATCTGCCCACTTTTTAAGATACCCGTTATCCGGAATCGTGCAGCCGAGGTCGTCATGCAGCTCCTTATAGATGTTCACGAGGGATGGCGGGATGGCCACCTCCGGCTTCACCGAAAAGCAGAGCCCATGGGCCTGTCCCGGCTCGTGGTACGGATCCTGTCCGAGGATCACCACCTTCACCTTTTCCAGCGGAGTGAAGGAAAAAGCATTGAAAATATCCTCTGCCGCCGGATAGATCGTCTGTGTTTTATATTCCTGATCGACGGTATGGTACAGCTGTTCATAGTACGGCTTGCTGAATTCCGCCTCCAGCGGCTTCAGCCAGTCATTCGTAATCATCATTTCTTTCTCCTGTGCACGCTTTCGTGTGTTCTTTCGCTGACGGGCCAACACACATATCGATCCGTGGTCGGTACGACGCGCGCAGCATATATTTATCCGTGGTAAACATTGTGACTCCGGGACCTGGAAACATTCTTATAAAGATCATACAGGAGGGATCCCGTCTTTCCTTCCTCCGGATAATCATCGCCGCTCTTCAGATCCAGCACATACTTCCCGTAGCAGTTGATGATCGTCGTCCCGCTCGGATGCGTCCGTACGCGCTGAAAATCACCGCCGTAGCACGAATGTACATGTCCATGAATCATGTATTTCGGATGGTAGCGCTCGAGTAGCTCGTTGAAGCAGCGGAAGCCCTGATGTGGCAGGTCCTCCATATCGCCGTAGCCTTGCGCCGGTGCATGCGTCACCACGATATCGAAGCCGTTCCGCAGTGCGATGGCCGACCGAAGCCGATCGATCCGCTTCTCCATCTCCCGCTCCGTATACATATAGTTTCCTTCTTTATACCGCATCGAGCCGCCGAGGCCCAGGATGCGCAGTCCGCGGAAATCATAGATGCGATCGTCCACGCAGTCACAGCCGAGCGGCGGCATCGTATCATAACAGTTGTCATGATTTCCATGCACATAAAGCAGCGGTGCATGTCCCGACGTCACCAGGAACTCGAGGTAATGTGGATTCAAATCGCCGGCAGACAGGATGAGGTCGACATCCCTGAGCTCAGCCGGATCATAATAATCATAGAGCTTCTTATCCTCTTCGTCTGCAATCAGTAATACCTTCATAATGAACCTTTCAAAAATCCGCTGATACGGATCAGCTCCTGTGCCCGCTGATTAAAGGCCTCGAGCTTCGGAATCTCACCGATGATGTTATCATTGAGCCAATGCATATTCACGATCTCTTCGCTGGAGAGCCGTGGCGCCTGTGCGTCCTTTATAAGGCCCTCCTGGCTGTGGATTTCTCCGTCAAACGGATGGATTCGTCCAGAAAGAACGCCCTCGCGAAGCGCCGTCAGCATCTTCCGAGAGGCATAGTGGAGCTGCCCGGACAGAATCACGTCGATGACCCCAGATTCCATACCAAACCAGAAATTCAGTGCCTCATGCGACTTCGTGAGCCGGCTGTTGTCCCAGGAGCCTTCCAGAATCGAGCGAAGGATGATCTCATAGAAGCGTCCCCAGTCGAAGATCGGCGTGGCAATGTTGGATACCGCACCGTCCTCTGCTACCCGGTAGACGCCGAACTCACGCGACAGCTTCTCCGCCGGCGTCAGCTCCGGTCCGGAAATCGTCCGGATCCCCTGACTAAGCAGAGACTTCTTCCAGTCATGATCCTGCAGCGCCGACCACTCGAGATGGATCCGGGCATATGGATTGATCATCTGTGCACCGATGGCGAAGGCATTGACGTTGGAAAGCGTACCATACAGCGGGCAGAGCTCCGCGTAGCCGATCTCATTACCGTCCGTCACCGAGGCTGCGAGCGCGCCCATCAGGAACTTCGCCTCATACATACGGCCATAGTAGGTCCGGATCGAATTATAGCTGCTGTTCACCGAGCAGTTCAGGATATGGATCTTCGGATAGCGGACCTTCGCCTGTACCGAGGCCTCCACCATCATGCCCGTCGTCGTAAAAATCACCTGTGCGCCGGCAGCTGCTGCCTCATCGATCGCGGCACTCACGCGTGACGGCGTATCGCAGTCCGCCCATGTCAGGGTTTCAAGCTGCGTGCCGAAGCGTCCGGCGATGTAGTTCCGTCCGAGCTCATGCTGGTACGCCCAGCTGGAGGTCTCCGGCTTCTTCTCATAGATAAACGCCACCGTCAGCTTCCGGTCCGCGTTCTGCTGCGTCAGGCGCTTAAAGAAGGAGCTGTCCTTCTGGAGGACATCCGGGGTTTCCACGAGACGGATATCCTCCGGCTCCTTCAGGAACTCATGCCAGATCTTATCGAGGTTCGCATCGATTTCCTGCGTCGAGATATGCTCGAGGCTCTTCGCGCCATAGATGCGAAGATAGATGAGGAAGGCGTCACCATGGGTGATCTCCAGACGTCCGCCGCCCTTGCGAACAAAGCGCTCCGTGAAGCGGAAGAAATCTGCCTTTACATCATTGCGCACCTCCGACGCCCATGGCTTCTCCATGGACAGTCCGAGCACCTGACAGAGCTTCTGATAGGAGCCCTCCTCTGAAAAGCGAATGCCATAGATGCCGCTCAGCTTAAAGAAATCGACGAACTCGAAGTAGATACGATTCGTCTTATCATCGCTATGCTGTGGCAGCAGTCGGATGACGTCCGCGAGGATGGATACCATGCCGGTAAAGCGCGAAACCGATACGCGTTTGTTGCCCTCCTGCACATAAAAGCGCCCCATGTACTCATACACGAGGATCGCGTCCCGGATGCCCTCCTGAACAGCAGAATCATAGAGTGCCGACCACTTCATCGAAAACTCGGTCTTCGGCGGCAGCAGCGGCATGAAATTGCTGGCGAAGGCCTCCTGTCGGCCATGCGTCTTCGTGCCGGCGATGTCGGCGATCGGGATCTCAACCAGTCCGATATGATTCTCTGCAAGTATGCTTTCCGGCTTCACGATCTCATCGAGCGCCGTAAGATATGGATAGCGTCCGAATGTGATATCCCGGCGGTACTGACTCTCCCCCATGTGCCAGGCCTTCGTATAATCTTCGATCATCGCGGTCCCCCTCTCTGCTTCATCTGATGACTGCGTCTTAAAAACAAAGATATAATACTCTATCTCAGCGGACAATGCTACAGCCTGCGACCTCATCGCGAAGCAAATTATACCGTTTGCCACCGTCTGACAGCAGTTCAGCCAGAGCCCCGAAGGGCTCTGGCTGAGCGTTCATGTCTGCTTCGATTATGTAATTTTCCGATTTGTTATTCTGATTTTTACATCGGTCCTGTCATACTGCCGACCTGCAGTTCCTCGATCGCGCCAGAGGAACTGGTCGTCGTGCTCACCGGGGAGGACGTCGTCACATTGCTGCTTCCGCTCACAGAGCCCGGTCCCGCCGCCTGCGTCGTTTCATACTGTGATACACCGCCCGGGCCGGCCGTCGTGCTCATGCCCGGCTCACTCGTCGTAATGTTCGAGCTTCCGGTGCTGCCCGGTGTCGTCACCGTCGAGCTACTGCCGCCTGGTGTCGCTGCCGTCACAGCGTTGCTGCCAGAGGTGCTCGTGGTGGTACTGCCGGTACTGCCGGTACTGCTGGTGCTGCCACCTGCGTGAGTTACAGAAACACCGCCGATCGCCGAGGTGCAGGCACCGTTCGCATCGAAGCTGTAGTCTGTGCCGCCGATGGTCACGGTCTTCCCTGCGATCATCTTACCATTGTTTAAGTAGTAGTACGTCCCCTTCGACTCGAGCCAGCCTTCAATCATCTTACCATTCTCGCCGAAGTAGTACCACTCGCCCTCGATCTGTTTCCAGCCCTGGGCCATCTTTCCGTTCGAAGCATCCAGATAGTACTTGTGTCCCGAGGTATCGGTCTTCCATCCGGTCTGCATCACGCCCTTCGCGTTCAGGTAGTAGTAGCTGCCCTCCTGCGCGTACCAGCCCGTCTGCATCACACCGTTCGACGCGAAACAATACCAGCTGTTATCGATCTTCGCCCAAGTATCCATCAGCAGGGTGCCGTCACCCGGCTGGAAATAGTACCACTTATCGCTGATCTGACGCCAGCCGGTCGCCATCGAGCCATCGCCCTTCAGATAGTACCAGCGGGTCGTCCCGTTCTCGGTCAGCTTCAGCCAGCCCGTCTGCATCACACCATCCGTCTGCATGTAGTACCACTTGTTATCGATCTGGCGCCAGCCGGTCACCATGAGACCGTTCGAGCGGAAGTAGTGCCAGTTCCCGTTGATCTTCTTCCAGCCCGTCACCATATATCCGTCGCTGCCGATATAGTAGTAGCCGGAAGAGGTGTGGATCCACTTACTGTAGATATAGTTATTCGTGGAATCGTCCACGTAATAGTACTTACCATCCTTCTGGCCCCAGCCAGCAAAGCTCGGTGTCGCAAACGCCGCACATCCGATCGCCAGGGTGAGTCCCAGGACACGCATTTTCGCCTTCATATTCATAGTGTCGCCCTCCGATTGTTCATAGATAGATTCTATCACGCTTTTGCGCGTCTGTTCCATAAGCTTCGCTTAAATTTTCCCCGAATTTCGTAAGAATTTATACGAATCCTTAAAGTATCGGTACATTCGAAGCGTGTAATCGCCGAAGCTCTCCCCGAGCGCCATCTTATAGACGCACCAGAGAGCCCATAAAAGCCCGCCGAGCCCCATATAGGCGACGACCAGCGCATAGGCTTCCTCGTCGTCGAGTCCCCGGAGGGCAATGCCTCCGTCCGCCACATCGTCACCGGACGCTCCCGTCGTCGTTTCCGACAGGGACGGTGCTTCGCCGGTCGTCGTCAGCTCACGTGTCGGCTTCCGTGAACATCCATCTTCCGATGCCGCTTCCGGGCGATCCGCCCCGCCCATCGGTGCCGTACGATACAGCTCGATCAGCTGCTTCGTCTCCTCGAAGCTCATGTAGGAGTAGATCGCTGCCATCGCGAGATCCGTCAGCGGATCCGCCATACCACAGTACTCCCAGTCGATCATCTTGAGCCCCTCGTCCGTGAAGATAAAATTATCCTTTACGGAATCGATGTGGGCGATCGTCTTCGGACGCTGCTGCGCCGCCACGAAGCGGAAGACCTCCTCCGCATGGAGACGCACCTCCGGATAATCCTCAAACGGGATCACCGCACCCGCCTCACGGATGTACGTCTCGTAACGCAGCATCTCCTCATGAAGATCGAAGTCATGCTTCAGCACGATGCCGGAATTATGCAGACGCTTCAGAAGTGCCATGCACTGCCGAAGCTCCACCGGATTCCCGTAGTCTGCATTGCGCGCCCCATGATAGTAGCGGGAGATCTTATAGCCGTTCTCCGGATTGAAGTACACGAGCTCCTCGGTGATGCCAAGCTGCGTCACTGCCTGGTACACCTCGCCCTCGTGGAAACGATCGATCAGCTTCTCTGTGCCCGGTCCCGGGATACGACAGATGTAGTCCTTTCCACGGTACTCCGCCGGTGCCGCCGGTGTATCCAGCACCGAAAAGTACCAGGACTTGTTCGTCATCCCGGCCTTCAGGCAGCGGATGTGCACGATACAGGACTCTGGGATGCCGAAGACCCGGGACACGAGCTGCATCGCTTCGGAGCCGGAATGATTGACATACTTCTCATCGAACTGCCGAAGCTCCTCGAGATTTTCGAACTCATAGATCTCCCCCTCCGGCTGCTTATTGATATAGATCGGCGGCAGCAGCTTCAGATTTCGGATCAGCACATCCTCCCAGTAAAACTGCTCCGTGCCCGGCATCCGATAGTAGCTCTCGATGAACGGCAGAAACTGTTCCGAAAACGCCTTCGTAAAGTACACCGGCCCATACATGCACCACTGATCACAGCCGCCGACCCGCACATCCCGGATTGCACCGTTTCGTGCGGTCTCGATCGCCCATTCCCGGGTCTCCCCCTTCATGAAGCTCGCCGCATACCAGGCATCCGCCTCATAGCGATGGTACATATTCTCCCGCATCCAGTTATCGGAGGACAGAATATAGCAGTTATGCCCCCGGAGCACCGACGCCGCATGGTGCATCGTCGCCAGCGTGTTCTTCGTCGCATATTCCGGATTGTAGATCAGCTTCACCTGGTACTTATCGATGAGGTACTCGAACTTCTCCTTCAGGTACCCGACCATGATCGTGATATCCGTGATCCCCACCTCATGAAGCTGTCGGATCTGACGCTCGATCATCCGCTCCCCGAAAACCTCGAGCAGGCCCTTCGGTGTCTCATACGTGAGCGGCACGAAACGGGAGCCGAAGCCCGACGCCAGTACGAGCGCCGCGTCCACCCGGTGGGCCTCCAGACGCTGCTGCCCTGCATCTGTCAGTTCATACAGCACATTCCGGCCACGCCCCTCATCATGGCTCAGCTTTCGGAGAAGCCCCTGATTCACCGTCTCCTGCAGAAGCTGATTCGTCTTCCCCAGCGACACTCCCAGCGCCCCCGCCAGGTCTCGCTGCGTACTCTCCGCACGCTCATATAAAGTCCTCAGAATAATCGTCGTCTCCCGCTCCAGCATCGTGTTCCCGCCTTTCGCTTTTTGTTCATTTGGCTCATATTTTTCTCGTTTTCGAACATGCTATCACATTTTTTACGATATTTCAATATTCTATAGACGGAGGGGCGCCTCCACAAAGCTTTCAGCTTCGTGGAGGCGCCCCTCCGGCATTAGAGTATCAAGGCTCGGAAACCTCGAAAATCATATCACCATAGCTCGGATACGGCCACAGATCCTTATCCACGATCTGCTCCAGCTCATCGACCGGTGTACGCAGTGCCCGCATATCCGGCACGATCGTATCGTGGTATAAACGTGCCTTCTTCTCGGCATCCTTCTCCGGGCCATACAGCTCGACATCCTGCAGCAGCTTCGTTCTCGCCTGCTCCATGTCCGAAAGCAGCTTCGACGCATGCAGCAGAAGTCCCTTCTGAACCGATACATCCGCCTCCGGGCATGCCTCGCTCACCTTGCGGATCGAATCCGCGAGACGCGTGGTGTAGTGGATGACCGCCGGGATGATCTGCTTGCCGGAGATGTTGATCATCGCACGTGCCTCGATATTGATGACCTTCGAGTACTGCTCGTACTCGACCTCCTCACGGCTCACCAGCTCGGCCTGTGTATAGATACCGAACTCCTTAAAAAGCTTGATCGCCTTCTCGGTGGTCAGGGCCGGAATCGCATCCACCATGGACGGAAGATTCGGAAGACCTCTGCGCTCTGCCTCCTCTACCCACTCCTCGGAGTAGCCGTTTCCGTTAAAGATGATGCGCTGGTGCTCGGTCAGAAGCTTCTTGATGTAATCATGACATGCATCGCTGAAGTTCTCTGCCTTCTCCAGTACGTCGGCGGCTTCCTTGAACTGCTCAGCGACGATGGCATCGAGGATGATGTTCGCACTGGCGATGGACTCGGCTGAACCCACCATACGGAACTCGAACTTGTTACCGGTAAAGGCAAACGGTGATGTACGGTTACGATCGGTGACATCCGCATAGAGATCCGGCATGGTGTTGACACCGGTCGGAAGGATCTTGCCCTGCTTCGACTCGGTCGCATAGCCGGTACCGATCAGCTGCTCCACGACATCCTCGAGCTGGGTGCCGATGAACGCAGAAACGATCGCTGGTGGTGCCTCATCCGCACCGAGACGATGCTCGTTTCCGACATCTGCCGCACTGAGACGAAGGAGATCCGCATGCTTATCGACCGCGGCCAGTACGCAGGAAAGAACCAGAAGGAACTGAATGTTCTCATGCGGTGTCTCGCCAGGATACATCAGATTGATGCCATCATCCGTTACGAGCGACCAGTTGTTGTGCTTACCGGAGCCATTGACACCGGAAAACGGTTTCTCATGAAGCAGGCACTCGAGACCATGGCGTGGTGCGGTCTTCTTCATGACCTCCATCACCAGCTGGTTATGGTCGACCGCAAGGTTCGCCTCATCATAAACCGGTGCCAGCTCATGCTGTGCCGGTGCGACCTCGTTGTGCTCCGTCTTCGCGGTCACACCGAGCTTCCAGAGCTGCACATCCACATCGCGCATGAAGGCAGCGATGCGATGACGGATGGAACCAAAATAATGGTCATCGAGCTCCTGGCCCTTCGCCGGCATGACACCGAAGAGGGTACGACCGGTATATATGAGATCCTTCCGCTTCAGATACTTGTTCCGGTCGATCAGGAAATACTCCTGCTCTGCACCGACGGATGGCTTCACCGACTTCGATGTCGTGTTACCGAACAGACGGAGAATACGCAGTGCCTGCTCATTGATCGCCTGCATGGAACGAAGCAGCGGGGTCTTCGTATCCAGTGCCTCACCACCAAAAGAACAGAAGGAGGTCGGAATGCAAAGTGTTACGATTTCGCCATGCTCTCCCTCGCGACGAAGGAAGGCCGGGCTGGTGCAGTCCCAGATGGTGTAGCCTCTCGCCTCAAAGGTCGCACGAAGTCCACCGGACGGAAACGAGGAAGCATCGGCCTCACTGCGGACCAGCTCCTTGCCGGAGAACTCCATGATGACCTTACCGTCAGCATCGGCGGCCGAGATAAAGGAATCATGCTTCTCTGCAGTGATCCCGGTCAGCGGCTGGAACCAGTGCGTGTAGTGGGTCGCACCGTTCTCGAGTGCCCACTCCTTCATCGCCTGTGCAACCGCATCCGCGATGGTCGGATCGAGCTCGTAGCCCTCTGTGATGGTCTTCTTCAGCTTCTTATAGACTGCCTTCGGAAGACGCTCCTGCATCACCTTGTCATTAAAGACATCCTCACCGAAAATTTCCGTAACATTTAAAACTTCACTCATTCATTGTCTCCTTCTACTCCCCTATGAAAGGAAGAACATAGTGCGTGAAAAGAACCCGTCCCAGAATCTGGGACAGGTTCTAAAAGTAACCGATTCATTAAGCCTTGTGTGCTGAACCGAATACAGCGATACGTGCCTTGCACTCCTCGATGATGGCCTCTGCACCCGGCTTCAGAAGCTTACGAGGATCGTAGCCCTTACCCTGAAGGTCCTTACCAGCCTCGATGTACGCTCTGGTCGCCTTGGCAAATACGATCTGAAGCTCGGTATTTACGTTGATCTTTGAAACACCGAGAGAAATGGCCTTCTGGATCATCTCATCCGGGATACCGGAACCACCGTGCAGAACCATCGGAAGATCACCGATCTGCTCCTTGATGGCTGCGAGTACATCGAAGTCGAGACCCTGCCAGTCTGCCGGATATACACCGTGGATGTTACCGATACCAGCTGCAAGGAAGTCTACACCGAGATCTGCGATGCGCTTGCACTCTGCAGGATCTGCCTTCTCACCGGCAGAGGTAACACCATCCTCTACACCACCGATACCGCCGACCTCAGCCTCCAGGCTGCAGCCATGCTCGTGTGCGAGCTTTACGAGCTCCTTGGTCTTCTCCACGTTCTCGTCGATGTCATAGTGTGAGCCATCGAACATAACCGACGTAAAACCAGCCTCGATGCATGCCTTCGCTCCATCGTATGTGCCGTGGTCAAGGTGAAGTGCCACCGGAACGGTGATGCCGAGCTCCTCAACCATCGCCTTTACCATCGCAGCAACGGTCTTAAAGCCGGTCATGTACTTGCCTGCACCCTCGGATACACCGAGGATCACCGGAGACTGTACCTCCTCGCATGCGAGCAGTACAGACTTCGCCCACTCCAGATCGTTGATGTTGAAGTGTGGTACAGCATAGTGACCAGCCAGTGCCTTATCAAGCATTCCCTTCGCGTTAACTAACATTGTATTTCCTCCTATAAAATAGTATTTAGAAACTATGTGAATATATTAACACAGTCTGTATTGTATTTCTATAGAAACATAGACAAGCTCTACTTCCTTTTCCATGTTTCCTATACACACTTTCACTAAACACATCCCTGTCGTTCTCTCATCGGCACGATGCGCTCTCTGGAAAATCTCAGACGAAGAGGAAGTCCTCGACCATCTTTTTCATCTCGGAAATCTCGCAGACCTCGCTGTGACGGATCGCTGCGTTTCGTACCTCACGAATCGCACGTGGCTCCGGCACGCCGGAAATCTCCGACAGCTGGTCGATGACAGCGAACACATCCTGATGCTCTACATCGTACCCAAGGGCCTTCATCACATTCGGTGCAAACTTATACGGGCTTGCGGTCGATGCGATCACGGTCTTACGGGTATCGCCCGTCTTTTCAGCATACTGCTTATAGACGGCAGATGCAACTGCTGTATGCGGATCCAGTACATATCCGACCTCTTCCTTCAGATCACGGATGGTCTTAAAGACCTCCGGCTCCTCTGCGAAGCCACCGACGAAGTCCGCCATGAACTGACGCATATCGTCGCTCACCTCATACACGCCCTTCGTACGAAGGTCCTCCATGAGCTGTGCAGTCTTCGCGCTGTCGCAGCCGGTGCTGAGATAGATGAGACGCTCCAGGTTCGAGGAGATCAGGATATCCATCGACGGGCTGGAGGTCAGAATAAACGGACGGTTCCGGTTATACTCGCCGGTACCGAAGAAGTCCGTCAATACCTTATTTTCGTTGGATGCGCAGATCAGCTTCTCGATCGGCACGCCCATGTGCTTCGCGAGGTACGCTGCCAGGATATTACCGAAGTTACCAGTCGGGACACAGACATCGATTTTCTCACCCTCTGCGACATCGCCGGCCTGCAGCATCTGGCCATAGGCATAGACATAGTAAACCACCTGCGGAACCAGACGGCCGATGTTGATGGAGTTCGCCGAGCTCAGCACGACGCCCTGCGCCTTCAGCTTCTGTGCGAATGCCTGATCATGGAAGATCTGCTTCACACCGGTCTGGGCATCATCGAAGTTGCCGCGGATCGCCGCTGCATGGGTGTTCTTTCCCGGCTCCGTGCGCATCTGCAGCTCCTGGAAACGGGAAACCCCACCATACGGATAGAATACGATGATTTCCGTACCCGGTACATCCGCGAAGCCGGCCATCGCCGCCTTTCCGGTATCACCGGAGGTCGCGGTCAGAATCACGATACGATCCGTCACCTGATTCTTCCGTGCACTGGTCACCATCAGGTGCGGGAGGATGGAAAGGGCCATATCCTTAAATGCGATGGTCTTTCCATGGAACAGCTCGAGGTACCATGCGCCGCCCTTCTTTACCAGCGGTGCGATCTTCGGATCCTCGAACTTCTCATCGTAGGCCGCACAGATACAGTGACGGAGCTCCTCCTCGGTGAAATCCGTGAAAAACTCCTTCATAATCTCATACGCAAGATCCTGATATGAAAGCGTGCTTAATTCCGAAAGTGGCTTCGTAAGTACCGGCAGTTTCTCCGGCATGAAAAGACCACCATCTGACGCGAGACCCTTCAGAATCGCCTCCGATGCGCGGAGTCCGTTCTCTCCCCCTCGGGTACTGTTGTAAAGCATGCGGCTACCTCCCATTTTTCATGTACGTTTAAGTGTCTGCTTCTATCCTTCATCGGTCGACCTCGACCGTGATGGGCTGTTATTCGGCTCCGTTCTCCGGTGTATCGAGAATCTTCTGAATCTTCGTACGCATGAGATCGAAGGCGACGTCGTTCATACCACTGTTGATGACGATGTCCGCGAGTGCTTTCGTCGGCTCGACATACAGATAGTGCATCGGTTTCACCGTCGTCAGATACTGCTCGGAGATATCCTCGACATGACGGCCACGCTCCTTCACATCACGGATGATGCGGCGGATGATACGCTCATCTGCATCGGCTTCCACATAGATTTTGATATCGAAAAGAGAACGAAGCTCCGGATTCTCGAGGACGAGGATGCCCTCAATGATGATGATTCTGCTCGGTCGAAGCTCGACCGTCTCCTGCGAACGGTTATGCTCGGCATAGTTATACACCGGACACTGTACACACTCGCCACGCCGAAGCGCCTTCAGATGTGCGATCAGAAGATCCGTTTCGAAGGCATCCGGATGATCGTAGTTCACCTTCTGACGTACCTCAAACGGGATGCCATCGTTCGACTTATAGTAATTATCGTGATAAATCACGGTAACCTGATCACCAAATTCCTTCTTAAGACGATTCGTAAAGGTAGACTTGCCGGAGCCTGAACCACCGGCGATACCGATCATGATACAGTTCATCTTTCACCTCTCCCATCTCTGTTCAATAGATAACATTTAAGCATAAACAGACTTCGTTTTCAAGAATTGCTTGATGTGCATAAAAAGAGAAACAATCGCGATGCCGAGCAGCACCCCGCTGCTGTCAATGAGCACATCGCTCACCCGCCCGGCACGTCCCGGCACAAACAGCTGATGAAACTCATCACTCGCTGCATAGAGAACACCGAGCGGAAAGGCCGTACAGAACAGCCTTCTCCGCCTCGGTACCGTAGTCACCGACAGTACACTCAGGCTGTACAGTATGCCGAGGACCGTATACTCGCTGGCATGGGCGAGCTTCCGCACCGGATAATCGATCTGTATCGCGAGTGCCCGCTGCTCTGCTGCCGTCCAGTCACGATAGCCCGGAACCACGAGCTCTGCCACGAGCGTTCCTGCCCGCAGACTGGTCTCCGTCGACGTATCTGCGTTCTGCTGCGACATCATAAAAATAAACATCATCCACAGGAGGCTCAGCAGGAAGCAGATACGCGCTGCTTTCCGACGCCTCCGCTCCGGATCCCGTATTCTGTTTTCCGTGATATCCACCACTTCTTTCATTCTGCTCTTTTCTGTCTCCTCTTGCTGTCGATCCTGTATACCATGTACGGAAGGCCGGCTGCGCGTCCGAAGCATCATGGCATATTCTGTCCTTACCGTTCTTTCATCTATGCTTTCCGGCGCACCGGATGCGGCTTCAGCTGTCGCATGCTGAAGCAGAGTGCCAGAAGCGAAAGAAGCATGAGAAACAGCAGGGCGATGATATACGCCTGCACGCCGCCGATGCCGAAGCGTCCACGGAACTGAACCAGCAGCAGAGCGACCAGGATGCAGAGCGTCATGCCGGCATACGACACCAGGGTGGCGGCCGTCGTGATATAGATACTGACGCTGACGAGGATACCGATGCTCGTGGACAACAGCGCGCATACGAAGGCCGTGAGCAGGTACATCAGAATATCGAAGAAGGTAATACCGCCATAGATATATACGGTCGCGAAGATCGGAAGTGCCGTCGCGACGAGCAGCATCAGTGTACTCATCACGCTCATCAGCTTACCGATGATGATATCCGCCGGTGTCAGCTGGGTCGTCAGCAGAAGGCCCAGTGAACGCTGGTCCCGCTCGCTGGCGACCGAGGAAGCGGCCAGTGCCGGTGCGATCAGAATCACGAGCAGAAGCTCCAGCAGTGCTGCGATATAGTAGATACGCAGGAAGCTCTGATACGCGATCTCCCCCGTCAGCTCCGCCGTCGAGACGATATAAAACAGATTGATCAGAATCAGGATGCTCAGTCCCCCGTTCAGGAGTGTCACAAGCAGCGGAAGCGTCAGACTACGTGCATTGATGAGCTCATCCCTCCGGAAAATCGGATTCCGCTTCATAGTATGTCACCCTCCTTTCTTCACGTGCACCGGTCAGCTGCAGGAAAAGCGATTCCAGGTCGCCCTTCTCCCGATGGAAGCCACGTACCGGCACACCCGCCTCGATCAGTCGACGAAGCAGTGCCGATTCCTCCTTCTGTGAGCCCGCATACGTAATCAGCAGATTCTTATCCCGGATACTGATCGATTTCACCAGACGATCATGCTTCAGTGTCTGCATCGCCGAGCTCAGATTTCCTGCGATGCTGATGATGATCGGATTCGACGCATCCACCCGATCCAGCACCTCATGGATTTTTCCTTCCATGACCAGACGACCGCGGTCGAGGATGCCGATATCCGTACACAGATCCGAAATCTCCGTCAGTGTACGTGAGCTGATCAAGATGGTCTTTCCGGAATCCGCGAGGCTTGCGAGGATCTGCCGGAACTCGAAGCGCGTCGCCGGATCCAGATCGGCCGTCGGCTCATCCATGACGAGAATCTTCGGGTCATGGATCAGCGCACGAGCCAGGCTCAGCTTCTGCTGCATTCCCCGGCTCAGCGAATCCATATACTGCCCCTGCCGATCACGTAACCCGACGAGATCGAGCAGCATCTGAATCTGTCGTTTCGTCTTCACACCGGACAGATCATAGCAGTCCGCAAAAAAGTCCATATACTCTGATACACGAAGGTTCGGATAGACACCGATGCGATCCGGCACATATCCGATGCGGCGCTTCAGGCGACGCACATCCGCTCCTGCCTCCATATCATCGATCAGTACCTGGCCGCTGTCCGGATATACGAGTCCGAGCAGCATACGAAGTGCCGTGGTTTTCCCGGCACCATTCGGTCCGACGAGTGCATACAGTGCCCCATCCTCCACATGCATCGTGAGCCCATCGAGCGCTGTCACATGACCATAGCTCTTTATTACATTTTCAAAAGAAATCATGGATACGCTCTGTCCTCTCCGATAAATTCTGATGCCTCAAGCTCAGCCGCATCGATCATCTCCACCGGTTTTTCTTCTGTATTCCGTGCCGTCACGGTCAGCATCGGGAGATACCGTCGCTCATCGATCCCCGTGTTCTCCTCACTCGAGGTATAGCGCACGATGAGTATGTTATCCTCATCGAGATAGCTGTAAAGCTGTGCCCGCGTCAGCACACCGCTTCCGATATCGATGACATCGAAGCCGCCGGTCGTATAATTATAGAAGCTCATGCTGCCACGGAACGGACGCACGCTGCCGATGACCTTCGCATCCCCCGCATCTTCCGCTGAAAGACTCTCGATCGTGAGACTCGTGATGTCACTGCCCTCGCCGAGATGGTACTCAAGCGTCGTCGGCCATGCACTCGCGACCGTGTTCTCCGTCGCATCATAATCACCCGACTGGATATGTGGATCCGTCGACAGTGCACTGTAGCTGTAGACATCCCCCACGCGGATGCTGAACGGGAGAGAAGAGACCACCATCGTGAAGCCATAGCTGTCGATATCCGTCTGCTCTGTGAAATCCAGCGGCTGCTTCTCCGGATTCTCCTCCCGGACGCAGCCGACGACGCGCGCATCACTGAAATAGCCGTTCAGGCTGTTCATCAGATAGTAGCGAAGAAAGCTCTGCCAGCCTCCGCTGGTGACACTGGCGGCGATTTTCTGGCTGTCGCCCACCGGCACATTGATGGTCTCACAGTTTCCGAGGTCAATGCTGGCACCGGCATCCAGGCGTCCGATCCGGATCACCTTTCCATAGATCAGCAGTGCCGCATCGCTGAGGTCATAGGCCGTACCATTTGTGAGCGTGCCACGTACACTGCCGTCCGCAAAGACGATATCCGACTGAAAGCTTCCATCGGCGTTCGGCATATTGTTGTGAAGCTCGAAGTAACGGGCAGCAAACGGTGCCGCGTTCTGAATCGTGATCGTCTTTTTCTCACGACCGTTATCGATGCTCGTATGGCTTACATAATCCTCCATGGACAGCAGTCCCTGGATATCGCCTGTAAAGTCCGCGCCCTTCAGGATCGGATACACATCATACTCGGTCTTCACCGGAAGCTCATAGCTTCGGTAGTAGGGTGAGCGCAGATTCAGATAATCCGTCTCATCGACGCTCTCCGCCGAGATGTTTTTCAGGCGGACACAGGTCAGGAATGCCCCCATGAAACGAGTGCCGAGTCCCATGACATACACGAGAATGATCGTCAGCGCCGTCACCAGCAGGACGCCCGGACGGTACATCCGAAGGACCTCCCGTTCACGCATGAAAAAGTAGAGTCCCGGACCGATCAGAAGCACATAGGCAGCGAGAATGACGGCATAGAGCAGTGGCTTCGGCACCTTTCGGAGATCACTCAGGTTCATAAGCTCCTGTACATTCCAGTAGCGGGCGAGACTCCGCTCCGAAGCCGTGATAGAGAGATTTTCGAGACGCGTTTTCCCGAGAACAGCAGAAAAAAGCTGGTCGATGTATCCACTCTGATCTGTGGCGAAGCGCGTAAGGTCACAGAAATCATAGCCGCTGATGGCGACGATACCCGCACCCTCCGAGATTTCTGAAACGATCGGCACACCATCCGAAAGCACGACCTCCTGTCCACCCTTGATCTGAACCGGGGAGGCCGTCAGTGAGAGGAATTCCAGATCTCCGTTCTCGTGATACGCGTTCCCCATTTCGAGACTCATCTCCGTCGGCTGAAGTGCATTTCGAAGATACGCTGCGTAGTATGGGCTCAAGGCATCCTCTCCGCGCGCTCCTGTCCCCAGCAGCAGGATACCGCCATCCCGTACCCACTGTGCGATGACCTCTGCCTCGTTCTTACGTATCCGCTTCATCGAAAAGTTCGAAATCAGAAGAACGTCCAGCTGATCGAGCTCGTTTTCTGAATCCGGCAGATCATCGACCGGCAGAATCACACTCCGGGTCCTGAGAATACCGTTATTGATCCCTACATTATCCAGATAACTGAGCGCCTCCGGATGATCGGAGATGATCCCGATGATAAGCTCTGCATCGGAGCCTGCGACATCGAGGCCGATCCGCCGTGCGCCCAGCGTATGCCCCTCTCTGTCCTCCGCCGTCACCAGCAGCTGGCTGATACCGGAGCTGAGTGACACGGTCACATTCAGCGTATCCGAGGAACCGCCCTCGACGATTTTCTGATAGCGGTACTCATAGACACTGTCCTCCGACTCAACCATATAGACATGGATATAGCCGGAGAAGGTACTCTCCTGATGGTTTTCGATGCCGATGCTGAGCGGCAGACGTCGGCCGGCTTTCGCTGTGTTCTGATAGCCATAGGTCACCGAGAGATCGACGGTATCCGCATAGCTACGCACTGAAAACAGAAGCAGCAGGCAGAACAGGGTCAGCATGAACCACCGCCACCGGCCGGTACGGCGCACGCCAGATAGACGATATGAAATTCGCTGCATCGACATACTTCGCTTATATCCGGAACTCAAAATGTTCTCTCCCCATCAAAATGAATCTTCAGTCGGACCGTGAAGACCGTTCCCGAAAGATCTGAAGAAACCGACACCGTACCATGATGCATATCGGTGATGTTCTTGACGATGGCCAGACCGAGGCCCGTTCCACCGGGACCGGATGCGTTCGTCCGGCTGTGATCCGTCCGATAAAAACGGTCGAAAATCAGCGGCAGCTCATTTGCCGGAATCACATAACCATAATTCACGATTTTGATCGTCACAATCTCCCGATCCGCCCGGAGATGGACCCGGACACGCTTTCCTTCTTTACCGTACTTGATGGCATTGCCGATCAGATTATCGAAGAGTCGTGCCAGCAGATCACCATCGGCTTCGATGATCTGCGACTTCCGGTTCGATACGAAATCATAGCTGAGGCCGTTTTTCTCAAAATTCGGGTAGCTCTCCTCGAGAAGCTGTGCCAGCAGCTCGACGATATCCACCTTCGCCACGTTCATATTGATTTTTCCATAGGAAAGCTTCGTGAAGCCGAACAGCTCCTCGATCAGCTTCTGAAGGCGTACCGACTTGTTGTAGGCGATGTCCAGATACTTCTGCTGCATCTCCGGTGAGAGCTTCTGATTCTTCCGAAGCAGCTCGAGATAACCGAGGATAGAGGTCAGCGGCGTCCTGAGATCATGTGCGACATTGGTAATCAGGTCCGTCTTCGACTGCTCTGATGTCCGCTCCTTATCGATGAGCTCCTGGATATCCTCCTCCATACGATTCAGATTTTCGGCGATATCCGTGAGTTCACCCTCTCCCTCCAGCTCCAGGCGGGTACTGAGATCCCCCTCGGAAATCTGCTTCACTGCACGGGCGATCGTCTCGATATCCCGCGCCATCTTTCGCTGCAGAAGCAGGAAAATCAGTGAAAACAGAAGAATTCCGAGCAACACAAAAAGCAGGACACTGATGGTCGAGCCGAGCGCGAAGCGCTGCAGGGCCTGAGAATCGTTTCCTGTCTGATAAAGAAAGCTGGTGATGGCTGTAAGATTCGTGATGAGAAACACGAGGAGGATGATCGTAATCACCGACGCGATGCCGATATGTGCCATCAGCTGCATCATGTAGCCATGCCCATGGGTATGATTTTTCTGCTCGTTCTTATCTTTTTCCAACGTCGTGATGCTTACTTCTCGATCTTATAGCCGATGCCCCAGACGGTCGAGATGATCTTGTTCTCGCGGCTCTCCTCCCGCAGCTTTCCACGCAGACGGCGGATGTGCACCATCACCGTGTTGTTGGCCTCATAGACCTTTTCATCCCATACCTTTTCGAAGATCTCATCGGTGGAGAACACCTTGCCCGGATGGGATGCCAGCAGGAACAGAATCTCGAACTCGATCGGCGTCAGCTTGATTTCCTCGCCGTCCACCAGTACACGATGATTATCCTTGTTGATGGTGAGGTCACGGATCGTGATCTCACTGCTGGCAAACTGATCCGCTGCGTTCGGGTTCAGCTGCGTATAGCGGCGAAGCTGTGACTTCACGCGTGCCGTCAGCTCCAGCGGATTAAACGGCTTCGTCACATAATCGTCCGCACCGCCGGTGAGGCCGACGATCTTATCGAGGTCCGTGGACTTCGCCGACAGCATGATGATCGGGATGTTGGACTTCGTCCGGATCTTCCGGCACATCTCGAGACCGTTCATGCCCGGCATCATGATGTCGAGCAGCACGAGATGGATCTCCTGCTCATCGAGAATCTTCAGACCCTCTTCTGCATTGTAGGCCTTAAATACCTTATATCCGTCACTGACGAGATAGATCTCCACCAGCTCTGCGATTTCCTTTTCATCGTCAACGACGAGCACACTAATCTGTGACATAGTTACTCCTTTCCGTAATTCCCCAGGATACGAAGGGATGTGATCTGATCCTCGAGTCCGGCGAGTGCATTGATGACATTCGGCATGGACAGGTTTCCCTCGAGATCGATGAAGAAGCGATACTCGAACGGCTTCTCCGGAATCGGTCGGGACTGGATCATCAGCATATTGACATCATTAAATATAAAATTTCCCAGTGCGTTATAGAGCGCACCTGGCTTATGTGCTGTTTCGAAGCAGATACTAATCTTCTCTGCATCCGCTGTGTAGACGCGCTCACGGCCGAGCACGATAAAGCGGGTCGTGTTGCTCTTTTCCTGATTGACTCCACGCTGCAGAATCGTCAGTCCATACAGCTCCGCAGAGAGCTCAGAAGCGAGTGCTGCACTGCACGGATCCTGATGATCCCGGACGTACGCTGCAGCGACTGCGGTGTTCAGCACCGGCACTGCCTCGATCTCCGGATGTGCCTCCAGAAAGGCCGCGCACTGACCGAGTGCCTGTGGATGTGAGTAGATCCGCTTCAGTCCGTCCACGCTGGCGCCCGCCACGCTCATCAGCGCATGCGCCACATGCAGATCGACCTCCTCGACGATCGCAAGCGACGGATAGCGCACCAGAAGGTCGAAAATATCTGAAACTGCCCCATGACTGGAGTTCTCGATCGGAAGCACTGCGTAGTCCGCCTGTCCCTCCACGACCTCGTCCATGGCATCCTTCCATGTTTTCACATGGCGGAGTGCCGTCTCCGTGCCGAAGCACTGTCGTGCTGCAAGATGGGCATACGCACCCTCGACGCCCTGATAAACGACGCGCTTTCCACTCTTCGGAATCGCATCGAGCTTCTCGAAACCCGCATGGAAGGTCTTGCCATGTGCAGACAGAATACCGAACTGCCGGCGTCTCGAAATCGTCATCATCTGCTGATAGAGCTCCCGGATCGCCTTCCGGTCGAAATCCGTATCGAGATAGGACTGTACGGTATCCAGCTTCTGCGCCTCCCGTACTGGATCAAATACCGCTTTGCCGGTTTCGATCTTATACTCTGCCACCTTTTCGCAGAGGTCCATCCGCTGCTTATAAAGCTCTGTAATCTGGTGATCCAGTACATCGAGCTGGTCACGAATCTGTAAAAGTGCGTTTTTTTCTTCCATGTAATGATCCTTTTAGTCTTTCTCTTCTGTCAGCAGCGCCTGGATATCCGCCTTCACCCTCGCCTGAACATAGGCGCCGATGTGCTTCTGCTCCTCTTCACCGAGGTTTTTCACCTCGATCGGCGCACCGATGCGCACCTTGATGTGCTGCGGTCTGATCGCCGGGAACTGCGCCTCCAGAATATCGCGTGTTCCGATCATCGATACCGGCACGATCTTGCATCCGGTCTTCTCTGCCACCTTGAAGGAGCCCTCCTTAAAGGTCTCCATGTCGAGCTCTGTCTCACCTTCTGAACGGGTGCCCTCCGGGTAGATCCAGATGGACTGCCCCTCCCGCACCTGCTTGATGGCCGTGATGATGACCTTCAGGGACTGCTTCAGATTATTCCGATCCATAAACAGACAGCCGAGCTCGTCCATCCAGCGCTTCAGTGGCCGGATCTTCTCCATCTCTGCCTTCGCGATGAAGCCGGTCGGACGGTCCACCAGGGTATAGGCGATGATGACGTCGAAATACGAGCGGTGATTTCCGACGAACAGGACACCCTCGTCCTTCGGGATCGAGCTCAGATTTTCCATTCCCTCGACCTCCACCGTCACGTGGGCTGTTTTCAGAATCTTCCGGAAGATGCCCTGCACGAGCGGCAGGGTATACTCCGCGCGCTTCTTCGGGTCCTGGATCGCCTCGACCTTTCTTCTGTAGTGGAGACTTCCGAGGGTCAGAAAAAACAGTACATGTGCTAAAACTGCGATCGTATACAGCATATTTACTCCTTTATTTACAGTACATCCGAAAAATGCGGACGGAGCTTACGGAAAAACGAGAGGCCGACGAAGAAAATCACGAGCGTCACCACCCAGAAGTAGATGCCGAGGGTCGGGCGCATCCAGAACCCGGCTCCCGTCAGCATGGAATCACGGTACCCCGCCACGATATAGTAGAGCGGATTCAGCTTCAGCAGAGTTCCAACCCATGGTGCACGGCTCGTAAAGAGGGTTTCATCATACATGATCGGGCACATCCAGATACCAAACTGGAGGCAGATTCCGACGATCTGCTGCATGTCCTTAAAGAAGACATTGACCGCACTCGTGAGGTAGCCGAGGCCCAGCCCCAGCACGGACGCAGCGAAGCTGTAGTAGATGATCTGGAGCCAGCTGAGCATCGGGGGTTTACCGGACACGAGGAAGGCGACCAGCATGATCACGATGAAACAGAGGTGAACGAAAAAGCAGGACGCGAGCTTGATGATCGGAAGGAGCTCCACTGGGAAGACGACCTTCTTCACGAGGTAGCTGTACTCCTGCAGGATGCCGGTCAAGGTGTTCAGACTCTCACTGAAGAAGAACCAGGGCACGAGGCCTGGGATCAGCCAGATCACGTAGCTCGTGTTCGGCACCGGCGGTGCGGACTTGAAACCATAGGGTCCGAAGATGAACGCATAGATGGTCACCGTCGCGAGCGGCTGGAGAAACATCCAGATAATGCCGAAGTAGGAGCCGACGAAACGCTTACGAAAATCGGACTTTGCAAGGTCCAGGATCATCCGGCGCTTCTCGGCCATGTGCTGTAATAATTCGATAAATGCTTTCATGTATAGTTTATTCTTTCCATCTTCCTGTGTTTATGTGAACACTTTATTATACCACCTTTCAGGCCCGCTGCACAACGGTGAGGAAACAGCCGAGGAGCACGAGTGCATCCATCAGCATCATCACGCTGATAAGCAGTGCGTCGAGCCCGATGCCGACGCGGCCGATCGCCCGCAGGCGGTGGAGCCGTGGTGTACGAAATGCCAGCAGCAGAACCGGAAGGAACGGCAGGAAATAGCGTCCCTGAACGCCCAGGATATAGAAGGTATCCGCCGGTGTATAGGCGAGCAGCATGCTGACCATCAGGATGAAGCCGAGGAGCAGAAATACGAGAACCATCCACACTCTCCGTGGGATGGACAGTGTCGGTTCCTCCCGGCGTCCGGTGATGGCCAGCAGCAGTGTCCCTGTCCAGAAGAGCACAAGCATCGGCACTGGCGTCACCAGTCCCCGGTCGAAAGCGCCGAGCCACATGCCGATGGTCGTACCGAGGAACTGTCCACCCAGGATCTGAAGTGTATTCCGTATGATGCGGAACACGAGCGTCCGGTCATGGATGAGCTCGGCGAGGTCATGCAGCTTCACTGTGTTCACGTCGCCGGAAGAGGTGAATTCCGGTGCCTGTGTCACGCCGGAAGCATTGACATAACGGAGGACCTCCCGGAAATTCACGAGGAGGATAGAACCGACGATCAGCGCACCGATGAGGAGTACGGACAGGATCCACTTCGGCCACGGCTTTCCGCCCCACTTCCGGACCGGGATCAGGAGGCAGAGAAGAAAAAGCGTCGCGTAGATCATCTTGCACGGGGACAGCAGCAGCGCGAGTGCAGAAAGCTCGATCACGTTTTTCCGCGTGATGCCGGCGCACGGCTTCGCGAGCGCGAGGTCGAGGATCACGGCGGTCAGATAGAAGCTGAGTGCGATGATGTAGCTGTCGTAGCTGTAGCTGCCGGCGAGCTCAAGGGTCATCGGAAAGAGCGAGATCGCAAAGAAAAGCTCTTTTCCGATCGGCGTACGGCGAACGGTCATCGCACCGAGGGTCGCAAACAGGAGGAGGTTCATGAAGCGGCCGAGCAGCACGAGGCCGACGGCGCTGAGCTTCAGAAGGCGGGCGAGGGTGATACCGAGGGCCGGCAGGAGGTACGCACATGGGGTCGTCTTCACCGGCTGCTGCAGCGTGATACTGGTCCCGGTCTCCGTCGCGTGGAAAAGGCCCTTCTCATGCATCGCTTCATACACCGAGCGGTCAAGTGTCTGCCCGAGCACCGTCGCTTTACATGGGTCATCGTCGCCCGGCCAGTTGACGAGGTACTCATCCTCCTGACGGATGCGGACGTGGCCGTCTTCATCCCGGACCGGCTGCCCCATCATCTGGTTCGACAGCGCGTAGGCTCCGGTGAAGTGCAGGATCTCGTCCGGTGCGGAGAGCGGCGGAAGTGTGCACATGAAAACAAGCCCCATGGAGAACACCGCGATGAAGTAGATCTGGTGAAGCTTCCATCTCGATTTTTGAAACAGGCAGAGGCAGATCGCGATGATCACGCATAGCGCGATGATCAGGCAGACGAAACG
Source organism: uncultured Oribacterium sp. (assembly GCA_934229835.1). Taxonomy (GTDB): domain Bacteria; phylum Bacillota; class Clostridia; order Lachnospirales; family Lachnospiraceae; genus Oribacterium. The sequence goes on from CAKQED010000022.1 coordinate 33,111, forward strand.
GCCGATCAGGAACTGATCGCCGGTGCCGATGAAACTCTGAAAAAGATGCAGCATATAATTCCTTCTTAGTTATCCTGACGAAAATCGGCGCAGGGAGGGCACTAACAGCAATGTTTTGCCTACGGCAAAACTCTGAATACGTTCGCCACTAGGGCATCACGGGGGCCCCCGCGCCCTACGGGCGGCACTCCCCCGTGATAAACCTTAGTTCAAAGTACAGAACCCGTCGAAGTGTCCGTGACTGCCATAGCAGGCAAGTCTGTATGTCAGTCACGGACACTTCGGCAGAACCTGTTCTTTGAATGCGCAATTTAGTGCCCTCCCTGCGCCGATTTTCTGAGCACGTCTTCCGTATGAAATGAGCTTATTCTACTATATATTGCGCATTCAGGCAATTTTTACTAAATTAATGATGATCACTATAAATAAAGGAAATGATTATGGGAACTTCCTCGAAGCGTTTATACTATCTTGACTCTTTAAAATATATTTTCTGTCTGATGATTTTCTGGGCACATCTGGCGGGGGTGTTCTGGACGCTGTGTGATCCGCGGTCGGCGCTTCGACCGGAGCTCGAGCGGCTGTTTACGTACCCGCTGTCGGTGCTGCTGGATTCGAGCCTCGCGCTGTATGGTTTCTGTATCCTGTCCGGTTATCTCGCGTCGTTCAAGCGGACGAGGGCACAGCATCTGCTGCCGCAGCTGCTGGCGCGCTATCTTCGCTTCGTGGTGCCGTTTTTCTTCATCAATCTCGTCGCGTTTATCCTGTACTATACCGTGGGCTATCCGACGGCAGAGGCGAGTGCGCTGCTGCACAACGCCTGGCTCGCGACCTACTACACGCACGCACCGACGATCCCGGAGCTGCTCCGCGCCACCTTCACCCTGGACGGGGATCTGAACGGTCCGCTCTGGATGATGAAGTACATCCTGCTCGGCACCTGCATCATCTACCTGTATAACGCGGTGGAGCAGAAGCTTCCGCTGCGCCTCTTTCAGTTCAGCTGCCTTGCGGTCTTCGTATACAGCTTTTTCCATCTGCCGGAGCCGAACTTCTTCCATGTGCATCTCGTGCTGATGGGGCTCATCCTCCGAAAGCTGGATGACGCACTGAAGGCGTGGCTTACACAGCACGAAAAAGACGGGCACCCGCTGCTCCGCTTCTTCTTCCTGCTGCTCGTGCTGCTCCCGATCGCCCTGGATGCCGGTGGCCTGCAACGCGTACTGTATCCGTTTTTCCGTGCGCACTGTCCGGCGATCGCCCCAGTGTTTATCTGGAGCGCCTACTGGGTCATGCTGTTCAGCTTCAGCCTCATCGTCGGTGTCATGAACTGCCCGCCGCTCCAGCGTGCACTCGAGTGGGCCCCACTGAAGCGTGTCGCGCCGATGAACTTCGCGGTATACCTCGTACACTTCCCGCTCATCGCGAGTCTGTCACTCCATCTCTACCTCCGTCTCGTGAATCGCATCTCCTACTCGAAGGTGTTCGTGATCCTCACGGTGGTGAGCTTCGCGGCTCTCTTCCTCACATCCTGGCTCTATGAGCAGAGCATCGGGAAGCTTCAGGATAAAATCGTAAAAAAAATCACCGCGCGCCTCGCAAAGTGATATAACGGTACATCAGATGATGCCGAAAATCAGAACTTCATGGTCTGCTCTCAGCTGTACGTCCATACATCGGCGTCGGATAAGCCACTACATCATGTGCATCCTCATCGATGCACGAAAGGAACATATCATGCAGATCAGTCTATTACTTGCGCTTCAGATTCTGAAGCTGTTTGCCATCATGCTGATGGGCTACGCCATCGTGAAGCTCGGTCTTTTAAAGGCCTCCGACAGTAAAGCGCTGTCGGTCGTGCTCGTCTATCTCATCATGCCCTGTGTCATCATCAACGCCTTCCAGGTGGAGGCGACGACGGAGGTACAGAAGGGACTCGCGCTGGCCTGTGTGGCCGCGATTGCGGTCCATATCCTCTTCATCAGCATCACCGTCCCGCTGCAGAAGCTGCTGCACCTGAACGCCATCGAGCAGGCGAGCTGCATCTATCCGAATGCCGGCATCCTCGTCATCCCGCTGGTGCAGGTACTCCTCGGACAGGAGTACGTCATCTACTGCAGTGCCTTCGTGGCGATCCAGATTATCCTCCTTTGGAGCCATGGCAAGTTCCTGCTCTGTGAGGAAAAGAAAATCGACTGGAAAAAGGTGCTGCTGAACGTAAACATCCTCTCGATCCTCGTCGGTGTCATCCTCTTCCTTCTGCACATCGAGCTGCCGGGCAGCGTTCAGGATGTCCTCGTGATGATGAACAACATGATCGGTCCGACCGGCATGATCCTCGCCGGCATGGCTATCGCCGAAACGCCACTGAAGCGCATCGTACTGACACGGCACAACTATGTGACCGTCGTGCTGCGCCTCATGGTTTATCCGCTCCTCACACTGCTTCTTATGAAGCCGTTCCTCGATCTCGCGCAGATACCACATGCCGACGCCATCCTGCTCACCGTCTTTCTGCCGTCCATCACGCCGGCCTGTGCCACCATCACCTCGATGGCTCAGCTGTATGACCGCGATGCCGCCTACGCAAGCTCGCTCTACGTCCTCACGACCCTACTCTCGATCTTCACCATGCCATGCATGGTCTTCTTATATGAAACACTCATCTAAGCCGTAACAGTTCAGACACCCTAGATCAGATGGATCTATCCAATCCAAGGCAATTTTGAAATTACTGGATATGTTTTCCGCCCGGAATAGTCGACGGTGTGAAATAAAAACGATGTCATGAAAAAACGCCTCACCGTAGTGCAATGTCATTAAGTTTACATTGAGCAATTAAGAGGTTCGTCCAAAACATAAAGAGCGATGGAGATATTTCTATCTT
>CAKQED010000023.1:0-32848 GCA_934229835.1 uncultured Oribacterium sp.
TGGTTCGGAATAGTGTAGTGCTGGCGGTCTATCTCTTGTTTTCGGTTGCTTGCTTCCTTACCGTACATGAGCATTTTATCCGGTCATGCAACGGCCTGTTTTATTGCGATTTTTTCGAATGCGTATGTGTTACGACTCAGGCACCCTGCTCTTTCAGGAGTGCCAGCCGGTAGACACGCTTGCCGGTTGCTTCGTAGTGACGATCCAGTTCGGCGCATGCACGTTCCAGATCATTATGCCGGATAGCATCCAGGAGGCGCTCATGTGCACTGATGGCATCGCCTCTGTTCAGTGTTTCTGAATCAGAAATCATACTTCCGAACCGGTTCGCGCTCTGAACGAAGAGGAACATCGCGCCGTTTAACGGGCTCAGCAGTTCCCACATTTTCGTCAGACGGTTGATCTGGGCAGAACGTATGATCTGCTGGTGAAATTTTTCGTCGGCATCTACCGCCTGCATCAGATTGTTGGATGCAAGCGCGTTTTTGAATTCTTCGATGCTGGTCTCCATGATCATCAGACTGTAGTCGCTGATGTGGCAGTTGCTTTTCTGGATGGCCAGCTTTTCGAGGTTTCCACGCATGAAGAACACCTCATACGCATCTTCTGGCGAAAGCAGCGCTACCGAACAGCCTTTATTCGGCTCATAGTCGACGAGTCCTTCCATGGCAAGCTGCCGGAGAGCATCACGAACCGGTCCGCGACTGGTTCCGAACTGCTGCGCGAGATCTGCTTCCACCAGCTTTTCCTGTGGCGCAAGCGATCCGTTAATGATCTGTTCACGCAGGGAGGCCAGAATCATCTCGGATGTGGTTTTGTTTGCTGCTTTTCGCTGCTTCTGCATTATTATCCTCCAAATTTTTCAGAATATGCGGTGATGGCGTCTGCGACGCGCTGCATATCCGATGCCTCATAGCGCTGGTCGCATGGAATCGAAACAATATGATCATAGATATACTCGACCGATGGGTGTCCCTCTGGATGGACCATCGGCCCTACTGGCCAGTAGACAGTCGAGCGAATCTGGCGCTCGGCCAGAAATGCCTGGAAATCGTCACGACGCTCTGCATACAGGCAGAAATGACTCGGAACGGCGGCATCCGTCAGGACAGGGAACACAGGTCGAACACCATGAAGCTCTTTCGGGAGTCCGTTTAAAACGGCGCCGAAGTTTGCTCGTCTGGTCGCACAGATCTTATCAAAATCTGCATAGCGCAGGATGTGCTCCGAACGCGCATCGCCGCTGAAGCTGTCGAACATCTGGCGAAGGCGCATCTCACCTTCCCAGAATACATCCGATTCCGCGGTCTCGATCGCAGCTTCACGCTGACGGAGATGTGTTGGATCGACTGGAAGGAGCGGTTTTGCGAATTTTCCGTTTCGCTTCACGGCGAAACCACCACAGGCGATGCCCATCCACTTACGAAAGCTTCCGGCGAAATAATCCGCGAGTGGATCGATGCCATCGGCGGAAAGCATGGAGTGCGTCACGTCCTCTAGAATCACGATGCCACGCTCCTTGCAGGCCTCGACGAATGCATGGTCATAATTGCAGAAGCCATAGTAGCCGCAAAGCGACAGTACACTGATCTCATCCAGCACTGCCGGATCAAACACGCTGCGCAGGTTCTCATCGATATCATAATACCGGAGCTGATAGCCGGCCTTTTCATAAGAGAACAGGACCGTCTCACAGGTATACATCGGGACATATGCGACCTTTTTTGTGTCGTGCAGCATGATGTCCTCCAGACAGTAGTAAAGGCCGCAACGGCCAGACATCGTAAATGCCAGATCGCCATCGGCAGGACAAACCCGCTCGAAGTAACCGTTCTCTTCAGGCCTGCAGGCCTCGTAATAAAACATACCGCCTATTTTTTTCATCCGTATCCTTCCCTCCATGATACAAAGCATAAACCATCCGGAATATCAATCATAATCACTATATTACATTGTTATGTCTATTATAACCGATGGTTAACAATATTGCAACAATGTTTTTGAAAGTTGACCAAATGCACAAATTGTTGACAATCCGAAACGACATGATTATACTAGAACGAAATAAATAAATTGTAAATAGATTGTTTCATATTTGAAAACAGTCCGGCTCTTTAGGGAAACAGGAGGTAAATCAATATGCACAAGTACATTCTCAAGCGCTTGCTAATGTTGATTCCGGTTATTATCGGCGTCACGTTTGTTGTGTTCTTTATCCTTAACCTTGCGCCGGGTGATCCTGCAGCGATCATCCTGGGCGATCAGGCGACGGCAGAGGCACTTGCGATGAAGCGGGAAGAGCTCGGACTGAACGATCCGATCTTTATCCGCTATATCCACTACATGATCGACCTTCTCCATGGTGACCTCGGTGTATCTTATAAAAACAGCATGCCGGTATGGGATCAGGTTATCGAACGCTTACCGAACACGGCGATTCTGGCCTGCGCGGGCATCCTGGTGGCACTGGTCATCGGTATCCCAATCGGTATTATTTCTGCGAAGAAGCAGTATTCCCTGCTGGACAATGTTTCGATGGTCTTCGCACTCATCGGTGTCTCTATGCCGAACTTCTGGTCAGGTCTTCTGCTGGTTATGCTGTTCTCTCTGACACTTGGATGGCTGCCATCACAGGGTATGGGTTCCGGCTTTGTGCCGATGCTGAAGAGCCTGATCCTGCCGGCGCTGACGCTGGGCTTTAACTCCGCCGCCATGGTTGCGCGTATGACACGATCCTCCATGCTGGAGGTTATCCGACAGGATTACATTTCCACTGCACGTGCAAAGGGGGATGATGAACGGACCATCACGCTCCAGCACATGCTGAAAAATGCACTTATTCCGATCATTACGGCGGTCGGCCTTCAGTTCGGCAGCCTGCTCGGTGGTGCGATGCTTGCGGAAACCATTTTCTCATGGCCGGGTCTCGGACGTCTGATGGTTGAATCCATCAAATCAAAAGATATCCCGATGGTGCTGGGATGCGTTATTTTCCTGGCAACGATGTTTACACTTGTTAACCTGATGGTCGATATCATCTACGCCTTTGTCGATCCGCGAATCAAATCACTTTATAATAAGAAGGGACGGTGAGCCATATGAGTGAGAAGAACACTATGTCGAGCGCCTCAGCATTGAACGAAAAAAAGCAGCGTTCACTGTGGCAGGAGGCCTGGAGACGTTTCCGTAAAAATCGTATGGCCATGATCGGTCTTGCGTTTATCAGTTTCCTTGTCATCGTATCGATCACCACCCTGGTCATCGACGCAGCGACACACAATGCCATTTATAATGAGTATGTGGTCAAGCAGGATCTGGTCAATCGTCTGAAGGGACCGAGTGCCCAGCATATTTTCGGACAGGATGAATTCGGACGTGATATGCTGCTCCGCATGCTCTGGGGTACACGCTACTCCCTGTTCACCGGTGGGATCGCCATCGTGCTGGCACTGATTGCGGGTGGCATGCTCGGCGCAGTATCCGGTTACTATGGTGGTGTGACTGATACGATCATCATGCGTGTGATGGATGTCCTTCTGGCGATTCCGTCCATGCTTCTGGCAACCGCCATCGTAGCTGCGCTGGGTACCAGCATCTGGAATGTCATGATCGCCATCGGCATCGCGTACATTCCGACCTTTGCACGAACCGTCCGTGCAGCGGTTCTGACCGTCAAGGATCAGGATTATATCGAGGCGGCGCGTGCGATCGGCTGTAACAACGGTCTGATCATCCTCCAGTATATTATCCCGAATGCACTGGCACCGATCATCGTACAGGCGACGCTCGGCCTTGCAGGTGCCATTCTCTCGATTGCAGGCCTTTCCTTCCTGGGTCTCGGTATTCAGCCGCCGACGCCAGAATGGGGTGCCATGCTTTCCAATGCCCGCGTCTATATCCGTGATGCATGGCATGTCACTTTGATTCCGGGTTTTGGCATCATGCTGACGATTCTTTCACTGAATCTGATGGGTGACGGTCTTCGTGATGCGATGGACCCGAAGCTCAAGAACTGATCACCGCTGTGCTGTAAGGAGGGATACGTAACATGTCAGATATTCTGCTGGATATTAAGAATTTGAACATCGTCTACGCAACGACGGACGGTGTGGTCCGCGCACTGAATGATGCAAATCTGCAGATCAGACGCGGTGAAGCGCTCGGCCTGGTAGGTGAGACCGGCGCAGGTAAAACGACCCTGGCGCGTGGCATCATGCGTCTGATTCCGAATCCGCCTGGAAAGATTCTTTCCGGTGAGATCCTCTATGAAGGAAACGACCTGCTGAAGCTGAGTGAAAAGGAAATGCGTCAGATGCGTGGTCGTCAGGTTTCCATGATCTTCCAGGATCCGATGACATCGCTGAATCCGGTGATGACGGTGGGCGACCAGATCCTTGAAGTTATTCGTAACCACCATCCGGAGCTCTCGAAGCAGGAAGCGAAAAAGCAGGCCGGTGAGATGCTGGAAATGGTCGGCATCACCGCAGAGCGTTATAGCGACTACCCGCACCAGTTTTCCGGCGGCATGAAGCAGCGCGTGATCATCGCCATTGCGCTTGCATGTAATCCGCAGCTTCTGATCGCGGATGAGCCGACGACCGCGCTGGATGTGACCATTCAGGCACAGGTTCTCGAAATGATCCGTGGCCTGAAACAGAAAAACAATACCTCCATGCTGCTCATCACGCATGACCTCGGTGTAGTTGCACAGAACTGTGACAGTGTTGCGATCATCTATGCCGGTGAGATCGTGGAATATGGTACGCTGCGTCAGGTATATGAAAACACCCTGCATCCGTATACGGAAGGACTGTTTGGTTCGATCCCGAATCTGGAAACCAACAGCCGGCGCCTGGCGGCCATTGACGGTATGATGCCGGATCCTACTGCACTTCCGGAAGGCTGCAAATTTGCAGATCGCTGTAAGTATGCGACGGAACAGTGTCGCGCGAAGGAACCGAAACTTGTGGAACTGGAAGACGGACATAAGGTACGCTGCTTCCGGTGTACGACCTGAAAGAGGTGAGAAGATATGGCAGAACAGAAGCGTGAAATTCTGAAGGTAGAACACCTGAAAAAGTATTTTCCTGTTCCGGACGGCATGCTCCATGCGGTGGATGACATCAGCTTTACCATCGAGCAGGGAAGAACGCTCGGCGTTGTCGGTGAATCCGGCTGTGGTAAATCGACGATGGGGCGTGCGATCTTACGACTGCATGAGCCGACCAGCGGAAAGGTCATTTTTGATCAGAAAGACATCCTCTCCTTCAATGACAGACAGATGAAGGATATGCGCCGCGATATGCAGATCATCTTCCAGGATCCGTTCGCATCACTGAATCCGCGTATGACGGTCAGTGAGGCGATCGCCGCACCGCTGATCGTGCAGAAGATTTACAGCCGAAATGACAAGGAAGGAATCCAGAAGCGTGTACGCGAGATCATGGACATGGTAGGTCTCGCCGGTCGACTGGTGAACACCTACCCGCATGAGCTCGATGGAGGCCGCCGTCAGCGTATCGGAATCGCACGGGCACTGGCTCTGAAACCGAAGTTTATCGTCTGTGATGAGCCGGTTTCCGCACTGGACGTGTCGATTCAGGCGCAGATCCTGAACCTGATGCAGGATCTTCAGGATGATCTCGGCCTGGCCTATCTGTTCATCACACACGATCTTTCCGTCGTTAAGTACATTTCGGACGATATTCTGGTTATGTACCTGGGACAGATGGTTGAAAAAGCGCCGGCCGATAAGCTGTTTAAAAAGCCGATGCATCCATATACGCAGGCACTGCTTTCAGCGATTCCGATCGCGGACCCGGAGGTTCGTATGAATCGAATCACCATGAAGGGAGAGCTGACCTCTCCGGTCAATCCTGAAAAGGGCTGCCGCTTCGCCAAGCGCTGTCCATATGCGACGGACGCCTGCCGCGCGCAGGATATGGTCCTGACGGAAGAGGAGCCAGGTCACTTCGTTACCTGTCTTCGCGTACAGAGAGGCGAAATATAATCCATAGTTGTTCATCACCGGTGTGGTCCTGATGCACGGTCGATATCGGTTTTGATAAACGTTTCGTACCCACGAACAACATACAAAACAGGAGGAAAATGTATGAAAAAGAGTACTATGCGCATTTTGTCGATGGTGCTGGCACTTGCGATTCCACTGTCCCTTGCGGCATGTGGTGGCAGTCAGTCATCCGGCACAGAGGCTAAGACCGATAACGCTGGATCGGCCACGGCTGGTTATAAGGATACCCTGACATGGGCACAGGGCGCCGATGTAACTTCCCTTGACCCGCATCAGGGAAAGGAGACCCCGGCCGTTGATGTCAGCAGCCAGATTTTTGATACGCTGGTTACAGTGGATCCTGAAACCAGTGAGGTCGTTCCGCAGATCGCTGAGAGCTGGGAGCAGACAGATGATCAGACCTATGTATTCAAGATCCGTCAGGGCATCAAGTTCCATGACGGCAGCGATCTGAAGGCAGAAGACGTCAAGTTCTCTCTCGATCGTGCACGTAATTCTGCAGCGGTTTCTTATATCCTTAACTTTATCGACGAGGTTACGGTCGATGATGATTACACGGTTACCGTGAAGACGACGGCTCCGTATGCGCCGACACTTCGTAATCTTGCCATTCCGTTTGCGGCGATCGTTCCGAAGGCTGTCGTTGAAGCAGATGAGAATGGATTCCTTCAGCACCCGATCGGCTCTGGCCCGTACAGCTTCGTAGAGTGGAAGCAGGGAGATCATATTACGCTCAAGGCATTCGATGACTATTATGCTGGTAAGCCGGCAACCGAAAACCTGGTGATGAAGGTCATCCCGGAGACATCGCAGCGTTCCATCGCACTCGAGACCGGTGAAATCGATCTCGCATATGATCTTGCAGTGAATGATATCTCAAAGATCAATGAAAATGATAAGCTGACCGTTTTTGAAGTTCCGTCTCTCAGCTGCTGGTATATTTCTCTTAATATGAATAAGAAGCCGTTTGACAACCCGCTCGTTCGTGAGGCACTGAGCATGGCGATCGACCGTCAGACCATCATTGATACCATCAATGCAGGCAGCGGTCAGGCCGCAGACTGCATCCTCGCACCGGCTGTTTTCGGTTACTATTCAACCGGTGTACGTGAGTACAACCCTGAGAAGGCAAAGCAGCTCCTCGCAGAGGCAGGTTATCCGGATGGATTCTCTACTACTCTGTGGGTAAACGACAACCAGTCCCGTATCGAGATCTGTCAGGCAATCCAGGCAATGCTGCTTGAGATCGGTGTACAGTGCCAGGTAGAGGTTCTGGAGTTCGGTAGCTATATTTCGAAGACGACCACCGGTGAGCATGATATGGCATACTTCGGATGGACCACCTCCAGCGGTGATGCAGATTATACGTACTACTCACTTGAGCATTCAACTCAGCAGGGCGCTGCCGGTAACCGTAGCTTTATCGCGGATCCGGAGCTTGATAAGATGATTGAAGAAGCTCGTTCCAGCACAGACGAAGCGAAGCGTAAGGATCTTTACAAGGATATCGCGATCAAGCTGGATGGCATCAACAACAACCTCCCGATTTTCTACAGCTCCATCAATGTAGGTGCCAGCAAGAAGGTGGAAGGATTTGTTATGGACCCGAACGGCTATCACAGCCTGTATCAGGTAAAGGTTGCTCAGTAATCACGAAGGCTCGGGCTATCCGGCTTCCGGGTAGCCCGTTTTCGTGCATGAAATGATATAAAAGAAAGGGAGTAAACGATTATGAGACTTGCAAATTTAACATGGCCGAAGGCCCAGGAATATTTTGAAAAGAACGATATGGTCCTTATCTCCATCGGCAGCATCGAGTGCCATGGCCGCCACAATCCGCTCGGCACCGATACCATCATTCCGGATTTTCTTCTGGAGAAGATCGAGAAGAAGAGCGATGTTCTGATCGCACCGACCATTCCGTATGGTGCCTGCCAGAGCCTCGGTGCTTATCCTGGAACCATCGACATCGACAACGAGGTTCTGTATCAGTTCTGCCGTCAGATCTTCTTGAGCCTGTATCGTCACGGCGCAAGAAAGTTCGTCTTCCTGAACGGTCACGGTGGTAATATGAAGATGATCGAGCGCCTCGCGCTGGAGTTTGAAGAGAAGGGCTGTCTGGTTGCGATGCTCAACTGGTGGCTGATGGCCTGGGATATGAATCCGGCATGGAAGGGCGGCCACGGTGGTGGAGAAGAAACCGCTGCAATCCTCGGTATCGATCCTTCCCTTGTGGATAAGAGTGAAATCGGCGGCGATCTCGTATTCAAGGATCTGTCCGAGAACCTGAAGGCAACCGGCTTCCGTTCTGTAGAGTATAAGGGCGTTACCGTCGAGATTCCGCGCAGCATCCCTCATATCACTGACAGCGGCTGGATCGGACCGGATCATCCGAGCACAGCGACCGAAGAGTGGGGCAAGGAAATGCTGGAAACCACAGCCAACTATATCGTTGACTTCATGGAAGAGTTTAAGAAAGTGAAGCTTTCGTAAAGAGGTATCGTCATGGATAAAAAAACGACGCTGGAAATGATTGCAGCCATCTCAAATGCGAACGGTACATCCGGCTTTGAGGATGAAGTTGTAGCTGCGATTCGTCCTTATGCAGAGGGCCTCGGCGAGATCACCGAAGACCGTATGCGCAATCTTTACATCCGCCGTAAAGGAAATACCGGCAAGCGTCCGGTCGTTCAGCTGGATGCCCACAGTGATGAAGTCGGCTTTATGGTACAGGCCATCTGCCCGAACGGAACGCTTCGTATCATTCAGATCGGTGGCTGGGTAAATCATAATATTCCGGCACATAAGGTCTGGGTCCGCAATCGCTTTGGTGAGTACATTCCGGGCCTTACCGCGAGTAAGCCGCCTCACTTCATGACCGAGCAGGAGCGTAAGGCACCGCTCGATATGAAGGATATCACAGTAGACGTCGGTGCGGTTTCGAGAGAAGAAGCGATCGAGAAATTCGGCATCCGCATCGGTGAGCCGGTCGTTCCGGATGTCACCTTCACCTACTCCGAAACCACCGATCTGATGGTTGGTAAGAGCTTTGACTGCCGTCTGGGCTGTGCAGCTATTCTCAAGACCATGCACACGCTGGCAGATGAGGAGCTGAACGTTGATATCGTCGGTGCCTGCGCAGCACAGGAAGAGGTCGGTGTGCGTGGTGCGACCGTAACCGCTCAGGTCATCAAGCCAGATATCGCCATCGTCTTCGAAGGCTGCCCGGCAGATGATACCTGTGTCGAGCCTTATATGGTACAGACGGCCATCAAGCGTGGACCGATGCTGCGCCATATTGACGCGAGAATGATCACCAATCCGCGCTATCAGAGATATGCACTCGGCCTCGCCGAAGAGCTGGGTATCCCGGTACAGGATGCTGTCCGCAGTGCAGGCTCGACCAATGGTGCAGCCATCCACCTCACAGAACAGGCGGTTCCGGTCATCGTTATCGGTGTTCCTGTCCGCTATGCGCATACACATTATGGCATTTCCGCTTATGCAGATTTTGATAATGCGGTCAAGCTGGCGTGTGAAATTCTGAAGAGAATGGACGAAAAGCTGATCATGAGCTTCTGAGACATACAGATGTAAGATGAGAAATCAGCCGGAGTGAAATGTTCACTTCGGCTGATTTTTTTGGGTCCCCTGCCTGAACGGTTACTTTTTAAGCGCTGGGGATGATGAAAACTTCTCCTTAGGTCTTGCAATATTTTTCGCTTTATGGTAGCTTATAAAGGCTTAACTATTTTCTAAGCGGTCGAGTCTCGGGAGTGCACTGCATTCAGCGGCCGACACGCAAGCTGGCATGGTTGGGAACCATGCAGAAAGAGGTACGAGATGAAGGAAGGAATCCATCCAAAGTATTATCAGGCTACCGTTACCTGCAACTGCGGTAACACATTCGTAACTGGCTCCACAAAGCCGGAGATCCACGTCGAGGTTTGCTCTGCTTGCCACTCATTCTACACTGGTAAGGAGAAGGCATCCAGCCTGAAGGGTCAGATCGATAAGTTCAACAAGAAGTTTGGTCTTGCTTAATTTATACGAAGCTGAAAACACAGTCCCATACCTGTATCCGAGAGGTGCAGGTGTGGGATTTTTTTAATACAAATCCATGAGAGGGCCGGCCGCCGTCATAAAAGTTTCACTTTCCTGTTATTGAATTCATGTTTTCCATCGTTTACACTTAGGTGCATGTAATTTTATAATCATGATGTGTTTTTCTTCCTTTTAGCAGGTATTTACTATTCTGGTACCTGTTCAGGAACAGGATATGAAGTAGTTTGAGAAGCAGATGTGAACACATCACTTTTGATATAAAAGAAAGAAATCCAGAAAGCGATATGACAGATACAGAAAAGAATTTTTTAAATGATACAACAAATGCAGAAGTCCCGGCAGAGAATAGGACGCCGTCATCGCTCCCACATACCCAGATCTACAGTGGCATCGGTGGTCAAGCGGTCATCGAGGGGATGATGATGCGAAACGGTCAGCGCTATTCGGTAGGGGTCCGGAAGCCGGATGGCTCCATCGCGGTGATGGAGGATACGTACATCTCCATGACGGATAAGCATCCCTTCCTGAAGGCACCGCTGATCCGCGGCGTCTTCTCTTTCGTGGATTCCATGGTGCTCGGCATGCGCTGCCTCACCTTCAGTGCATCCTTCCTCGAGGATGATCCGGAGGAGGCGGAGAAGGAGCCGTCGAAATTTGAGGCCTGGCTGGACCGTACCTTCGGCGATCAGCTCGAGCCGGTGCTCGAAATGATCGTCATGATCTTTTCCTTCGTGGTCGCGATGCTTCTTTTCGTGATCTTTCCGACCTGGGTCGCCGGCTTCCTGAAGCCGGTGCTGCCGCATGAATCGCTGCTCGGCCTCATCGAGGGCGTGATTCGTGTGCTGCTCTTTATCATCTATATTAAGGTGATTTCCCGCACGCCGGACATCGCGCGTACCTTCCAGTACCACGGTGCGGAGCATAAGTGCATCAACTGTGTCGAGCACGGCCTTCCGCTGACGGTGGATAACGTCGCCGCCTCCAGCAAGGAGCACAAGCGCTGCGGCACCAGCTTCATCGTCTATGTCATGCTGATCTCCATCCTGCTGTTCATGGTGATCCGCGTCGACACCCTCTGGATGCGCCTCCTCAGCCGGATCATCCTGATTCCGGTCATCGCCGGCGTCAGCTTCGAGGTACTGCGCCTCGTCGGCACACATGATAACGCGCTGACCCGACTTCTCTTCATCCCGGGTATGTGGATGCAGGGCCTCACCACGCGCGAGCCGGACCGTGACGAGATCGAGGTGGCCATCGCCGCCGTCGAGCGCGTCTTCGACTGGCGCGCGTTCGAGAAACAGACCTTCGGCCTCGATTTCTCTGACCGCCCATCCGACGTACACTCCACCCTCGTGGACATCCCGGTCGTCGATGGGAAACCGGTGATCGAAAATTCATAACACTATATAAAGGAGCATCATGCCGATCACCACGCTGCGTCAGCTTCTCGATGAAGCGACGGAAAAACTGAACACCACGAAGGTGCCGGACCCGCGCTACGATGCGCGGGCTCTTCTTATGTCCGCCTATCAGCTCTCGCCTGCGCAGTACCTGCTCTATGAGCACGATGCGCCGGAGGCCCTGATCCCGCGGGTGCTGCCCGACGCGGAAGCACTGTCGGCTGCGACCACGCTGTTTCAGGCCAATGTTGACCGCCGCAGGCGACGGGAACCCCTCCAGCAGATTCTCGGCACCGCCGGCTTCTATGGACTCGACTTCGTCGTAACGAAGGATGTCCTCTGCCCACGGGCCGACACCGAGACCCTCGTGGACGCGGTGCTCGGAAATCTCATGCCGGAGCAGATCGGTGCTGTGCACGCAGCGCCGTCGGTCGACTCGACATGCGCAGCGCGCACGGAGGTGGAGAACGCGGACGTAGACACGTCCTCTTCCGAACACACGGTGGATAAGTGCCCTGATTTTCTGGCGCATGTGGATAACGATGGCGCGTCGCTCCTCGATGTCTGCACCGGTTCCGGCTGTATCGCCATCGCCCTCACGAAATTCGGCGCTTTCCGCGATACCACGGCGGTGGATATCTCCGACGCTGCGCTCGCCATCGCGCGCCAGAACGCCGAGCGACTGTTGATAACGGAGGCGGTCGACTTCACACTTCTGCGGAGTGACATGTTCTCTGCATTGGCCGAACGCACGGAAGATGGAGCGCTGAAGCGATACGACGTCATCGTCTCGAACCCGCCGTACATCCCATCCGCGGTGGTGGACGAACTTGAACCCGAGGTCCGGGACTACGAGCCGCGCATCGCCCTTGACGGCACCGCCGACGGACTGCGCTTCTACCGCATCCTCGCGGAGGAATCCGTCCACTACCTGAAGCCCGGCGGACGCATCTACCTCGAAATCGGTTACGACCAGGGCGAGCGCGTCCCGGCGCTCCTCGCAGCCGCCGGCTTCCACGACATCACCGTGATCCGCGACTTCGGCGGAAATGACCGCGTTGTAGCAGCACATCTATAAATGAAGAATTGCAAAGTCGGTTGCCGCCCCTCCGGGCCCCCTGGACTGACCGCTATGAAATATAAAGGAGTATTACCATGGACATGTTTGACCGTCTGGAGTCCATCTCCCGACACTATGAGGAAATCCAGCGCTTCATGACGGAGCCGGATATCGTAAACGATACAGAAAAATACCTGCGGCTGATGCGGGAGTCGAGTGAGCTCGAGCCGCTGTACACGACCTATAAGCGCTATCTCGAGGCCGTGGCCGGTGAGAAGGAGGCCCTCGAGATGCTTGCGTCCGAGAAGGATCCGGAGATGATCGAGCTCGCGAAGGCAGAGCTCGCCGAGGCGAAGGAAAGCCAGCCGACGCTCATCAAGGAGCTGCAGATCCTCCTGCTTCCGAAGGACGAGAACGATGATAAGAACATCATCATGGAGATCCGTGGCGGTGCCGGCGGCGATGAGGCGGCGCTTTTCGCCGCAGAGCTTTACCGCATGTACATCAACTACGCGGAGCGTCGAGGCTATAAGACGGAGCTCATGTCGGTCAATGAAACCGGCATCGGCGGGATGAAGGAGGCGGTTTTCGTCGTGACCGGAAAGGGTGCGTACAGCCGCCTCAAGTATGAGGCCGGCGTGCACCGTGTACAGCGTGTGCCGGTGACCGAGTCCGGCGGACGTATCCACACCTCCACTGCGACGGTCGCCGTGATGCCGGAGGCTGAGGATGTCGATGTCGAGATCAATCCGGCGGATGTAAAGATGGAGGTCTTCCGTTCCTCCGGTGCCGGTGGACAGCACATCAATAAGACCTCTTCCGCCGTACGACTCATCCACATCCCGACCGGCATGGTGGCCGAGTGTCAGGAGGAGCGTTCCCAGCTGCAGAACCGCGAGAAGGCGATGCGACTTCTTCGTGCGCGCCTATATGAAATAGAGTATAATAAAAAGCACGACGAGGCGGCGGAGGCCAAGCGCTCCCAGGTGGGCACGGGCGACCGCTCCGAGAAGATCCGTACCTACAACTTCCCACAGGGACGCGTGACGGACCACCGGATCGGACTGACGCTGTACTCGATCGATAAGGTACTGAATGGAGACCTCGATCCGCTTCTCGACCCGATCATCGCCGCCGATCAGGCAGCGAAGCTCGCGGAGCTGAATCAGGAGGTTATCTGACATAAGCGATGATTCTGAACACCGGCTGTCCGGTGCTGCAGGATGCCGCCATTTTCTGCAACATGTGGCGTGTCCGGATCCGGGAGTGCGCAGCTCTGTAGCAGGATGCCGTGCGCCGGGATCAGACGCAGACAGAAGAAGGAGAAAAAAGTGGCCAGGGAAAGAATATCTGTGGATCCGCATCAGCGTTCCCGTCGTCGGCAGCAGCCGGGCGGTGGAAAGCGCTTTATGCCGGTGATCATCGGACTTCTCATGCTCCTCGTGTTTGCCGGTGCCGCCGGTGGATACATCTATGAGAAAAAATATGCGCCGACGAAGGAGCTCGCCGATCAGGCGGACTACTTCGGTGTCAGCGGCGATGAGGTGACGATCTACCTCGATGAGGAGCAGCAGGCGGATGAGAACGGAAAGCTCGTGCTGGCGAAGTGTGTGAACGGCGGCGTCTTCCTCCCGTATGAGTGGGTGATGTCGAACCTGAACCGCCGTTTCTTCTGGGCCTCGGATGTGACGGAGGTTCTCTATACGATGCCGACCGAGACTCTGAAGT
Source organism: uncultured Oribacterium sp. (assembly GCA_934229835.1). Lineage (GTDB taxonomy): Bacteria > Bacillota > Clostridia > Lachnospirales > Lachnospiraceae > Oribacterium. The sequence goes on from CAKQED010000023.1 coordinate 14,285, forward strand.
ACGGGATCGGCGACACCCTGAGCGATGGCTCGACGCCGTTCCTGAAGCTCGGAAACGGCACGGAAAATCTGTATCTGAACGTAAAGCTCGTCGCGGAACACACAAACATCCGCTTCACGAGCTATGTGAGCGCAGAGCAGAAGCGCATCTTCATCTTCGACGACTTCTCGCCGTATACCGAGGCGACCGTTCAGAAGATGGAGGCGGTCCGTCTCCTCGGTGGCGTGAAATCGCCGGTGCTGACGACGCTTGAGCAGGGGGCCAATGTTAAAATCCTCGAGGCGATGGAGAACTGGTCACGGGTTGAAACCGAAGACGGCTATATCGGCTGGCTCCGGAACAAGCGTCTCTCCGACGAGCGTTCGGTGACCCCGGAAAGCACATTCACTGCGCCGGAATATACACATAAACTCCTTGATCAGAAGGTCGTGATGGGCTTCCATCAGGTGACCTCGCAGGCGGCCAATGCGAGCTTCGCGAGTGTGACGGCGCAGGCGGGCAGCACGATGAATGTCATCGCGCCGACCTGGTTCATCCTGAATTCCGATCAGGGTACCTTCACCTCCTACTGGAGCGCGGATTATGTGCAGGCAGCCCATGCAGCCGGCTATCAGGTCTGGGCCGTGGTCAATAACTTCGACGCGGGAAACATCGACGAGTCGGTCTTCCTCGAGAACACCGCGCTTCGTGCGCAGCTCGTCGCTTCCCTCGTATCCACCGCCGTCGCAGGTGGCATCGATGGTCTTAACATTGACTTCGAGCTGATCCCGACCGGCCTCGGACGCGCGTATATTCAGTTCATGCGGGAGCTCGGCGTCGCCTGTCGTCAGGCGGGCCTCGTGCTGTCCGCGGACTGCTATGTACCATATAATTACAACGCGCATTATGACATCGAGGAGCTCGGCGAGTGCATCGACTACGTCGTCATCATGTGCTATGACGAGCACTATGCCGGCAGTGAGGAAGGTTCGGTGGCTTCGATCGATTACGTAAAGCGTGGCATCAGCGAAGCCGGCAGCGCCATGGACAGCGATCGCGTCATCATTGCCCTCCCGTTCTATACGCGCGTGTGGATCACCGGCGCGGATGGCAAGACCCGCTCCGAGGCACTCAGCGTGCAGACCGCACTGAACTGGGTGGCGCAGAAGGGCGTGCAGCTCGAGTGGCAGGAGGACCTCGGCCAGAACTACGGCGAGGTCACCGACGGCACGGAGGTCAAGAAGGTCTGGATGGAGGATGATCAGTCCATGCAGCGGAAGGTCGACGCCGTGAAGGAAGCCGGCTGTGCGGGCGTCGCGGGCTGGAAGCTCGGACAGGAGCCGCAGAGCTTCTGGAGTATACTGAATCTCAATGCAGACAGCGCGGCACAGAACTGAGCCGTGGAATGTCGGCAGCGGCAGATGGATACGCACTGCGCCGAAAGCGTGGTGCCGATGGAGAGAACTATAGATGCGGATGCGCTTCGGCGCAGACGCTGAAAGATAGAAGGAAGTTAAGATGGAAACAATCGTAAAAGGTATGGAGGGCGTGCAGCAGGCGGCGGAAATCATCCGCCGGGGCGGCCTCGTGGCATTTCCGACCGAGACAGTCTATGGTCTCGGGGGCAATGCGCTGGATCCGGAGGCGAGCCGGAAGATATATGCGGCGAAGGGACGGCCATCGGATAATCCGCTGATCGTGCATGTCTCCTGTATCGACGAGGTCCCGCCGCTCGTTTCGGAATTTCCGGACAGCGCGCGGAAGCTGATGGAGGCGTTCTGGCCGGGACCGCTCACGATCGTGCTGCCGAAGGCGGCGATCGTGCCATATGAAACGACGGGCGGTCTCGAGACCGTCGCGATCCGCTGCCCGGAGAACCGCGTGACCCTCGCGTTTATCAAGGCGGCCGGTGTGCCGATCGCCGGACCGAGTGCAAACACCTCCGGCAAGCCGAGTCCGACGGAAGCGGCGCATGTGTACCATGATCTTCAGGGAAAGATCGAGATGATCCTCGATGACGGCCCGGTGGGCATCGGTGTCGAGTCTACCATCCTCGACCTCACCGGTGAGGTACCGACCCTGCTTCGACCAGGTGCGATCACCGTGGAGGAGCTGTCCGAGACGCTCGGCACTGAGGTCAGGATCGATCCGGCCATCATCGCCGGCGGCGTGAAGGAGGGTGTGCACCCGAAGGCACCAGGGATGAAGTACCGGCATTATGCGCCGAATGCGCGCATGGCGCTCGTGACGACCCGGCTGTCGAAGGAGCGGGACTATGCGCTCTCCGAGGAAGAACGCGCGGAAGCCGATCAGATGGTGGCCGCCTGCATTGACCGACTCGTGGATGCGGACGAAGCCGCCGGCCTCCGGGTCGGGATCATCTGCTGCGAAGAGACGCGGGCGCGCTACCACAGTGCGGGCGACCGCCGTGCGGACATCAAGGTGATCGGCCGCCGGAGCGACCCACTGTCGATGACACATGAGCTGTTCCGTGTGCTGCGTGAGTTCGACGAGGACGGCACGGAGCGGATCTACGCCGAGAGCTACAGTGACCGCGGCGTGGGTTTCGCGCTCATGAACCGTATGCGGAAGTCCGCCGGGATGCTGGAGGTCTGCGCGGATGATCAGCCGACGGATGTTTTCCGGAACGGCATCTCCCCGCTCGCCGGCCTGCAGCCGCACGCGGATAAATAAAGGCAAGCGTTAGGCAGGGTGCCGGAGGGGCGGCAACGGAGGCACAGTACGCCGAGATCGGTGAAATCTAAGCCGGGGTCCCTAAGCGGCACTAGGCCCTCTGCAATCGCTGAGTTTTCTTCATGAAAACTCAGCGTTGCAGAGGGGGCTAAGGAAAAAGTACCAAGTGCCGCTAAGGGTCCCCGGCTTGATTTTACACGATCTCTACGTATGGCCTCCGTTGCCACCCCCTCCGGAGACCCTTAGCTGAACCGTTACAAATAAAGGAGAATGAGATGGAAGAGAGTGGAAAGAGACGAGACTATATCACTTGGGATGAGTACTTCATGGGGGTCGCCGAGATGTCGGCGCGTCGCTCGAAGGACCCGAGCACCCAGGTCGGCGCCTGTATCGTGAGCCCGGAGAACAAGATTCTCTCGATGGGCTACAACGGCTTCCCGCAGGGCTGCTCTGACGATGCCTTTCCGTGGACGAAGATCCATGCGGAGGACGACCCGTACAACGCGAAGTACTTCTACTCGACGCATGCAGAGCTGAACGCGATCCTCAACTACCGCGGCGGATCGCTCGAGGGCTGTAAGCTCTATGTCACGCTCTTCCCGTGCAACGAATGCGCGAAGGCGCTGATCCAGGCCGGCATCCGGACGCTGATCTACTACTCTGATAAGTATGGCGACACGCCGTCGACCCGCGCCAGCAAGCGCATGCTCGATGCCGCCGGCGTCCGCTACTATCAGTACCAGCCGACCGGCCGCACCGTGACCCTGGCGCTGTGATGCTGTGGGCCCCCATTACATGCTGTATCAAAGTGGCTGAAAACACAACGGATGTAAACGGTAAGTTACTGGTTTGGGATGCATGTGCTGTATCCAATGGCTGAAAAACTGCATTGATGCCAACAAAATACAGGCCTGCCTGAACGGGAATGTTGGCATCAGAGAGGAAATATGCGGAAATGATGCCAACATTGGCCGTGTTTTACCCAGGCATCCAAGTGAAAAAGTGCAGAAAAGATACAGCATGGCGTGCGAGACGGAGGAACAATCGTGATCGGAAAGAGGACGAGATGTTTGTAAAGGAAGAGAGCCCGGAGGCGCGGGAGAAGCGCGTCCGGGAGATCATGAAGCGGCTCGATGAGCATTACGGTGCCGAGCCGCCGATTTTTTTGAAAAGTGAAAACGCGTGGCAGCTGCTCTTCGCGACGATCCTGAGTGCGCAGTGCACTGATGCCCGCGTCAATATGGTGACCGAGAAGCTGTTTAAGAAGTACACCTGTCTCGAGGATTTCGCGAGGGTGCCGATCGAGGAGCTGGAGGAGGATATCCGTTCCACCGGCTTCTACCATAACAAGGCGCGGAACATCAAGGCCTGCGCCGCCGATCTCCTCGCGCGCTATGACGGTGTCGTGCCCGACAGCATTGACGCGCTCACCTCGCTCCCGGGCGTCGGACGCAAGACGGGGAACCTGATTCTCGGCCATATCTATCACAAGCCGGCGCTCGTCGTGGATACGCATGTGAAGCGTATCTCGAACCGTCTCGGACTTGCGGCGTCGAGCGACCCGACGCGCACCGAATTTCAGCTTATGGAGACGGTGCCGGAGGAGTTCTGGATCCGCTGGAACACGCACATCATCTCGCTGGGACGGAGCTACTGTATGTCGGCGCGCCCGGACTGCGGCGCGTGCTTCCTCCGGGATCTCTGCCCGAGCTGCGACAACACGGAGCTGCTGGAGGCGACCCGCGCCGGCGTGACGAGCGGGAAGAGCCGGAAGAAGAAATAGAGGAAAGATCATGTCAGAATGTGAAATGTGTTTAAACTACGTCTACGATGACGACGATGAGGAGTATGTCTGCGAGGCGGACATCGACGAAGACGACATGGCCCACATGTGGGGCGGACGCCGCCGGCATTGCCCGTACTGGCGCTCGAACGACGAGTACCGCACGGTCAAGCACCAGTCCATCGGTCACCTGCCGGGCTACAGCGACGCCGGGTATTTCGTGGATGATCAGAAGGAAGAACTGTCGGATGGGGAGGCGTAGATATGCTACATGTTGTACTTCATGAACCGGAAATTCCGTTCAATACCGGTGCGATCGGTCGCACCTGCGTGGCGACCCACACGTCGCTTCATATGATCCGGCCGTACGGCTTCACCCTCGATGACCGCTACATCAAGCGTGCGGGCATGGACTACTGGGCGAAGCTTGATCTCCACGAGTACCTTGACTACGAGGACTTCCTCGCGCGGCATCCGGAGCTCCACTTCGCCGACGAGTTCGAGCCGGCCAATGCAGGCGACCTGACAGCAGATGGCGCAGCGGATGGATCGGCGGCAGGCGGAGCAGCGAGTGTCGCGGATGACGGCATGTATGCCGGTCAGGCGCACTGTGCGAACTGGTCTCAGGAGACCATCGAGACGCCGAAGCTCTGGTTTGCGACCACGAAGGGCCGGCAGGTCTACAGCGATGTCCACTTCGGCCCGAATGACTACATCATGTTCGGAAAGGAATCCGCCGGCATCCCGGAGGAAATCCTCGTCCAGCACCCGAAGTCCTGTATCCGCATCCCGATGTGGGGGGACATGCGTTCCCTGAATCTCAGCAACTCCGCCGCGATCCTCCTCTACGAAGCCTACCGCCAGAACGACTTCGAAAACCTGGAAAAACGCGGGAAGCTTCACCACTTATCATGGGATGCGCCGACAGGCGCGGTTAATGGGGTCTGACCCCATTAAATTTTTCTAAACAGATTCTAAACTGGACTTTATGGGGTCAGACCCCCTTACGAAATTCTTAAGATGAACGAATGACTGGAAAGGAGTGCGCGATGGCGAGAAAAACTGAAAAGAAAGCCGGGCTGCCGATGGCAGTGACGCTGGTCGCGCTGCTCCTTTTCGTCAGCGTCGTCGGGACCGTTCTGTACGTGAAGAAAGCGGGCAGCGGCGGGCCGGACGAGGTCGAAACGACGAGTGCAGCGGCAGACAGCAGTACCGCTGACGTCGACACTGCTGCCGGGAAGCCGGCGCCGGACGCTGCAGCGACCGGGGATGAGGAAAGCGAAGGCGAGGATACGGCACTCATCGATGAGACGCTCGATGATGTGCCACACGCCTATCAGGCCTACCTCGAAGCGGTCGACGAGCTGGAAGCGAGCTTCGGCACACCGGCGGCGATCGAATCTGCCCAGGGCTACCTCGACCTCGACGCGAGCCACTTCGCAGATCTCAGTGGCCTCTGTCTTCTCCAGCTGATCGATTTTAACCGCGATGGTCTCGATGAGCTCGTCGCCGGCTACCGTGAGCCCACGGACGGCAGCTACCATTTCCGCGTTTACGGCTACGCGCAGGGCCAGCTTCACATGTACATCGATTCGATCATGGGCGGCGTCGGCCAGCCGGTGATCTACGAGCTCGCGACGGAGACCCTGAACGACGGCCAGGAGTACCTGATCACGCACGACGGCATCCGCGGTCACCGAATCTACGGCTTCGATGCGACGGGGCGCTTCGTGAAGCGCATTGAGATCGGCGACAACCAGATCAACGGCGAGCCGGTCTACAGCACCGCGGTGGCGAAGGCCATGCAGGCCTGGATCGCCGATGAGCAGACGCGCTACCCGATGACGATGCTGCAGGATGCCCACGCTGCACTGCAGGCGATCGAGGCGACGCGTGCAGAACTGGAGGCCGGTGCAGCGCTGACCGCCCCGGACGTCCTCGAGGCCGAGGATCCGTCCGTCGCCAATGCAGACGACGCGGGGATCGTCAACCACGCGGATGGTCCGACGGGCACGACCACGGATGGTCATCTGCATCTTGATCAGCCGGATGCAGCTCCGGACACGGAAGCGCATCTTGATTCGACGGAGGTCGGGCCTGCCGGTACAGACGAATCTGCATCCGAGTATGCGACGATGGCCGGCGATATCATCGATGCAGCGAAGTCGACGGCTGAACCGACGGAAAGTGAGGATGCGGAGCCGCCGAAGCCACGTGCCTATACGGCGAAACAGCTGCTGGCGCAGATCCACGACGTGACGGACGACAGCATTGCCGACTACCTCTATGCAGATTTTGATGGGGACGGCGTGCGCGATCTCGTCGCACTCAGCCTGCACTGCACCCCGCCGAAGGAGACGGCTGCGAACGACTGGAGCGCGATCTATGCGGCACCGGACGGAAGCGAGGACAGCGGCGACGCGATGCGCTTCAGCAGCGGCACGGACTACACGCTCAGCTGGTGGTTTGCGAACGGCGAGCAGGTCTATACCTTCGACAGCATGCGTGCTCCGGTGGTGACCGGCGCGAAGCTTCTGAAGCTCGAGACCGATGCAGGACTCCAGCTTGCAGCGACGGTCTACTGGGAAGATGAGGACACCGATGCGGTGAACACGAGTGCCGGGGCATCACTGTTTTCCGGCACCCACAGCGCGGCGGCCTATGCGGCGGACGCCGGTGCGAACCAGGGTGGACTCAGCGCCACCCGGCAGACCGACAGCACCAGCCTCATCTACCGCTTCGATGACAGCGGCGCGACGGAGCTCTTCCGCGAGGACGGCTACCGCCTCTCGAACCCGGGCGCGAACCGCATCGGGTTCTCTCGTGTTCAGTACACGAAAGGAGACGATGGCAGCCTGAATGAAAGCTGCGCGTACGGCACACTCCGCTACAACACGGCGGACGACAGCTACCAGGAATATGCATTTTGATTCAGCGAGTGGACATCGTTCCTCTCGCTGAATTTTTTCAGAAAAACGTTGACATCTGCACAACATATGATAACATATTCATATGAACGATGATTCATTTGATGAGACATGACGATGCTCGCCCCGAGTGGTGAAAGCACACTCGAGGCAGCGACGCCGCTGTGTCCGCATCCAGAATCCATCTGTCTGATATCGAATCGCTATGAACGAAATGGAGGAAGCCATGCCGAACGCATACGACACAAAGAAAATATCTCATCTAATTCAGAATGTTTCCGAGGATGAGCTCAGCGATCTGGCAGAGCTTTTCAAGATTTTCGGGGATTCTACGCGGATCAAGATCCTGTTCGACCTTTTCCAGGGAGAGAAGAACGTCACGGAGATCTGCGACGACCTCGAGATGAACCAGTCCGCCGTTTCACATCAGCTGAAGATTCTGAAGGTGAGCAAGCTCATCACCTCCCGCCGGGATGGAAAGGCGGTGTACTACCGTCTGGCCGATGAGCATGTGAAGACGATCATCGCGATGGGTAAGGAGCATATCGAGGAGTAAAAACCGACGAAGAAAGGACCATTATGAAGAAGAAATTCAAGTGTGAGATCGATTGTGCAAACTGTGCAGCGAAGGTAGAGGATGCCATCAAGAAGCTCGATGGCGTGCAGGACGCGAAGGTAAACTTCATGCTTCAGAAGTTTACACTCGAGGCCGCAGACGATCAGTTCGACACGATCCTCCAGCAGGCCATCGAGGTCGGAAAGAAGATCGAGCCGGATTTCTCCGTGGAGCTGTAATCCGCGTACGTACTGCGCCCGCCTGTATGGGCATGCATATTTTCCACGCCCATACGGTGCAGCCGCACCGGTGGACGTGGTTTTTTCGGACATTTTTCGAGATAAACCGGGCCATGTTGCATGAAAACAGCCACAAACAGCCGGAACTGAAGCTGATGTACAGCACGGAGACATGAAACTGACAGAAAAGAGGAGAGTTATGGAACCGAAATTAAAGAAGGAACTGCAGAAAATTCTCACCGCGCTCGCGATCTTTTTCGCCATGATGCTGGTGGATAAGACGGGCCTCTGTCCGCTGATCTTCGCGCATCGCCTGCCGAGCCTGATCGCGTACCTGATTCCGTACCTCCTGTGCGGCTACGACGTGGTTCGCAAGGCGCTCCTCGGCATCCGGAACCGCCAGCCGATGGACGAGTCCCTCCTCATGTTCGTGGCGACGATCGGTGCCTTCGCGACCGGTGAAAATTCCGAGGCCGTCGCCGTCATGGCCTTCTACCTCGTCGGCGAGTGGTTCCAGAAGTACGCCCTCGGAAAGTCCCGCAAGAACATCGCGAGTCTCATGGATATCGTTCCGGAGGAGGCCAATGTTGAGTGCGCGGACGGGTCCATCGAGACGGTGGATCCGGACGACGTCGAGATCGGTGATATCCTCGTCATCAAGCCGGGCGAGAAGATCCCGGTCGACGCCGAGGTCCTGAGCGGTGAGTCCATGGTGAACACCGCAGCGCTCACCGGTGAGTCCGTTCCGCGGAGCGTTCATCCGGGCGAGGCCGTCATCTCCGGCTGCATCAACGGGGAGGGACTCCTCCGTGTTCGGGCGACCAAGGCCTTCGAGGATTCCACAGTGTCGAAGATCCTCGAGCTCGTCGAGAACGCTTCCGAGAAGAAGTCGAAGACCGAGAACTTCATCACCCGCTTCGCCCGCGTCTACACCCCGATCGTCGTGTACTCCGCGATCGCCCTCGCGATCATCCCGTCGATCCTCACCCGCGATCCGGCGACCTGGATCTACCGTGCATGTACCTTCCTCGTCGTGTCCTGCCCGTGCGCCCTCGTGATCTCCGTCCCACTCGCCTTCTTCGGCGGCATCGGCGCGGCCAGCTCGAACGGCGTCCTCGTCAAGGGCTCGAACTACCTCGAGCTGCTCTCGCACCTGCACACCGTCGTGTCGGATAAGACCGGTACCCTGACCGAAGGCAACTTCCAGGTGTCCGAGGTTCTCCCGGCTCCGGGCGTCGAAAAGGCCGAGCTTCTCCGCATGGCCGCCTTCGCCGAAGGCATGAGCACCCACCCGATCGCGAAGTCGATCCGCGACGCGTACGCGGCGGAAGCGCCGGGCACGGAAATCAACACCGCCCTCGTCACGGACACGGTCAATGTCTCTGGCCAGGGTCTCATCGCGACCCTCCCGGGTCGCCGCATCTTCGTCGGCAACGCGAAGCTCATGCAGGCCTACGACATCGACTTCACGGAAGCGACGAACGCCGCCGCGACGGTATCGTATGTGGCCGTGGAAGAAGATCGCCGGTCGGCAGATGCCAGCGCTGCGGCTGCCGCAGCCGGGAACCTCATGGGAAGTGACGGTGCAGACGGCGGAAGCATTGGCACTGGAAAAGAGAAGGGCAGCATCCGCTACCTCGGCGCGATCCTGATCCGGGATCAGCTGAAGCCGGAGGCGAAGGCGGCCATCGCCGAGATGAAGCGCGAGGGCGTGCAGAGCGTCGTGATGCTCACCGGTGACCGAAAGGCCGTCGGCGAGGCGGTCGGACAGGAACTCGGGCTCGACTATGTCTATACCGATCTGCTCCCGCAGGAGAAGGTCGAAAAGGTCGAAGCGCTGCTCACGGAGCTCGATCATCACGGACGGCAGCAGGATAAGGCAGAACTCGCCTTCATCGGCGACGGCATCAACGACGCGCCGGTGCTGGCCCGCGCGGATGTCGGCATCGCGATGGGCTCGATGGGCTCCGATGCTGCGATCGAAGCCGCAGATGTCGTCATCATGGACGACGACCTCACGCGCATCCCGATCGTCATCCGCATCGCCCGCCGCACCGTCGCCATCTCCACCCAGAACATCGTCTTCGCCCTCCTCGTGAAGATCCTCATCCTCGTACTGACCGCCTTCGGCCTCACGAACATGTGGATCGCCGTCTTCGGAGACGTCGGCGTCGCCGTCCTCTGCATCCTGAACTCGATGCGACTCCTCACCATCAAGCGGACGATCTGAGAAAACAGCATAGGATACGCAAAAACAGCTGGAGATACATGTCGGTGTGATCCAGCTGTTTTTTATACCAGTTAAAAACCAACTGCCTGGCAGGGAGTCTCGCGAGCCATCAGGTGAGTTTCGCAATCCCTCGTTTTTCTTGATCTGTGCCATTAGTTTTTTTCAAAATTCTCACAAAACCCGTTTTATTCTTCATCATGACATTATCGACGTTTCGCAATCTGCCGGTATTCCCGGCGGATGACATTAACTATTTTCGCAGACTCTTCCTTATCTCGAAGTATGCCATTATATTTATGACGTTGAAGCTCGAACATAGCTGCTTTTTCAGAGAAATCCTGGCTTCGACCTAAAGTCACTGCTTCTAAAAACAAGCCGTTTGCGTCAAAAACCGAGAATGAACGCTCTGATTACCTCTTGAAATTTCAGTGAGATAATGTCACTACCATCTCCTCAGGGCAAAATTGCGAAAGACCTAATGTCATTCCACCATAAATTCACAGATTTGTGAAAAAACCCCGGTGTTACTGTTAAAGCGTGACTCGTATGTTTTCCAGTTGCCGCGCCTCCGTTACCGTCTTTTTGTAACGGTAGATTTTCTCCTTTTTTTCTTTTGGTTCAGAGTTAAAATAAATATGACATGCAATGATGGATATCAACACGAGATGGAGGAATAGAGATGTTTGGTGCATTCGGTATTTTCAGTATGATCGTTGTTATTTTGTTGATGGTTCTTATGTTTAAGCTCACGCTGTTTACATTCCGTGTCGTCGGAAAGGTGATCGGATGGGTCTGGGGGATCCTGGGGTGGCTGATCGTCGGCATCCTGGCGGTGACCGTCTGTGGACTTACAGTGATTTTCCTGCCGATTATTCTCGTCGTCGGACTGCTCTCGATTTTTATGGCGATCGCATCATGAGATGCGATCGTCTGTCTTTTCGAAGCGATAACGCTGCCGGATATCCGGGTACTTCGCGTGATCGACTTCTTCCATGAACATGTCATACGGGCGAGCGAAGAGGCCCATGTCGTCATAGAGGGCCTGGTAGATCATGAGTGCTTCGCGGGTTTCGGAGTGTGTGGCGACACCGAGGATACGATACAGATAGCGAGTTTTATTTTCCGGTTTCGTCAGGTCGAGCGTCTCTCGCTTGAAGTGCCGGACGAGATCACCGGCGTGAAAAGTTCTCATATTATCCATGATTCTTATAATCCATCTTTCTAACAACAAGTCTCACTGTATGACTTCCCATGTCTTTCCGCTGTCCGTAGAGTGAAATTCTATTCCGTCACTTTCTGCAGATCCGGAGGTGACGGTGATGCGGAGGGTGGTGCCGTCGTAGGTCGGCATGGTGAGATAATGGTAGTCGTCAAGTGTCAGTCCATAGGATTTCCCAGGCTCCGGGGCCTCTGTGATCTGGTCTATCGGAAGCTGGATTTCCGTAAAGTGGATACCCCCATCTTCTGTCATGAAGATGCTGGAGTATTCGCCGGATGCTCCCGTGAGTCCGATAAAGCCGAAGTCTTCCGTGAAGAATTCGATTCCCTCTACAACACCGCTGTTTCCAGCAAATGGGTCTGCATTGATACTGCTCCACTGCTTTCCGGTATCGGTCGACTTTTCGAGACTGTAGTAGCGGGATCCCAGTGCGGCATCCGTCACCACCAGCCGGTAGCCTGCATTGGCATCGGACTGTGCGAAGGTATAAACAGAACCGTCGGCCTGATCCACGGTCCATCCGCTCGCACTTTGCGCGGTCGCGACGATTTCATCCTCATGCTGCGCGTTTAGCGTGCTCTGCGGGATGTATTCCGGCTCCATGATATAACGCTTCGGTGTGATTTCCGGATGATCCGGCATGTAAAGTGACATCTCGTAGCCGCTCACCTCACCGCCGGCATTTACCATGTAGATGGCATCGGCAGTACCCGGAATGCCGTCTCCATCGGCGTCCCCTTCGATGAAACGAAGACCTTCGTCCGTCTGGAAGCTACGCTTTCCATAATAAAGAATTTCGAACGTAGCATCTGCGTCCGCCACTGCCCATCTGCGTACCGTCGCTTCAGTATCTGCTTTCGAGAGAATATCCGGAAGCGGCGACCATAAAAGCGCAGGGTCGAACGTCGTATGCGCGGCGTCGTCCGTCCAGATATCGAGCTTCGTCCCGTGTTTCGCATTATAGGAAATCAGATAGGTCTCGATCTCTCCCTGTTCATTCTCACCATATAGCATGGTATCCACGCTCGTGATGGTGCCGTCTGCGGTGAACTCTGCGGAAAAGCTGTTCGAAATGTAGAGCTTCTCCGGTATCGCCAGCTTCGTTTTCACATCGGTGAGGATGCCGTCCACGCCATCTGTGTAGAGATTGCTGTGTGTAAACTCCACCGTCTTATGATGAAGGATATCCTGAATCTTCCAGGACAGCTGACCATGATAGGGAATCGCAGAATATACGATGCGCGCTCCGAAAAAGAGCGTGATCACGATAAAAAAAGTGATGCGGGCACGACGATACGGTGCTCGAAAGCCCCGATGCCGCAGAATCAGCTTTATGATGATACCGATGAGCAGCAGCGCGACGAGCGGCAGGAGTCGCTTCAGATGCGAACGCACACCGCCCCACTGACAGAGCTGCCAGAGCGTGTAGAAGCACAGAGTATATAAAATAAGCAGGATATAATCGATGGTTTTCTTCATAAGCGTCCTCTTTTTTGATATCACCTGTGCCTATAGCAGGTGAGAGCTTTTCTGTAATAGAATACGCCCTGCGTCCATGATAGTCTAGATACACATTGAATCATAGAACAGGACGGTTATATCTATGCGTGAATTTCGATATGTGTGGAAGCGGGCACTGCCGATTCTTCTCACGTATTATTTTCTGGCGGCAGGCTTCGGCATCATGCTGCAGCAGGCTGGGCTCGGCGCAGGCTGGGCGGCCTTCGCTAGCATCTTTATCTACAGCGGCGCGTTTCAGTATGTGGTGGTGTCGTTTCTAACCGCAGGCACTTCGCTCGTTACGGTGGCGCTGACGGCGCTCATCATGGATTCAAGGCAGTTTTTTTATGGCTTCAGCTTCCTCGAGGATTTCCGGAAGGGTGGCTGGAAGTATCCGTATCTCGTATGGAGTCTCACGGATGAGACCTATGCGCTCCTCACCTCGCTTGTGATTCCGGCGGAGCTGGACCGTCCGACGGTGGAGTTCTGGGTACAGCTGCTGTGCCAGCTGATCTGGGTGCTCGGCTCCGTCTTCGGTGCCGTGATGGGGGCGGCCATCCCATTTGATTTCGAAGGCATTGACTTCCTGATGACCGCGCTCTTCGTTACGATCGTGATCGACCAGTGGAAGCGGAGCACGCAACACTTTCCGGTGATTCTTGGCTTCGTGAGCTCCATCGTCTTCCTGCTCCTCGTCGGTGCCGCGAATTTCATGCTGCCGACGCTCGTTTTCACGACCGTGATTCTGACTGTAAGCTCGCGTAGGGAAGCGAAGGAGGCCATCGATGATCCATCTTAGTACGACGCAGATTTTTCTTATGATTTTCATTCCGGGGCTCATCACGCAGATCCTCCGGGCACTGCCGTTTGTGATGTTCGGCCGCCGCGCGATTTCGCCGACGATTCGTACACTCGGCGCGACTCTGCCCTTCGCCATCATGGCGGTGCTGGTCGTCTACTGCCTGAAATCGATCCCGACCGGCAGTCTGAAGGAGAACCTCGAGCTGATCGCCGCGGTCCTGCTGGTCGCTGGCCTTCACCTCACAAAAAAGAACACGGTCCTCTCGATCAGCGTGGGAACCGTGTTCTATATGGTGCTGGTGCACGTCGTGTAATCACATCAGGAGCTGCGCGATGAGCTCCATCACGCCGGTGAGGACCATGACGAGGATCGGGTCCCAGTGAAGCTTTCGGAGCATCACGAGGGCGATCAGGAACCAGGCGCACATGCGGACGTCGAGGGTGCTCGGGAGGCCGATGGCCGGGAGGAGGATCAGGAGTCCTGCCGTGAAGATGAGGGCGACGACCGCCGGGCGGAGCGTTTTCAGGACGCCCTGCAGGAGGCTCAGCTTCCGGTACTTCGTGTAGATAATGGCGATGATCGTGACGACGACGCAGCTCGGCAGAACATCCCCGAGGGTCGCTGCGATGGCACCGAGTGGGCCGCCCATCTGGAGGCCGATGAAGGTCGCGGCATTGATCGCGATCGGGCCGGGTGTCATCTGGGAGATCGTGACGAGATCGGTGAAGTCCGCCATGCTGATCCAGTGATAGTGGTTCACGACCTCCTCCTGGATCAGTGGCATCGCGGCATAGCCGCCGCCGAAGCTAAAGGCACCGATGCGGAGAAAGGCGAGGAAAAGCTGGAGATAGATCATGGCTTCACCTCCTCACCTGTTGTGTGACGCTGCGCATCCGAAGATTCTGAGGCAGATGTGCTGTGGGTGCCGGAAGCAGTGTCAGCCGGCGTGGCCGGTGCAGCCATCTGCATGTGCTGATCGGCAGCAGGCATATGTTTCGTCCGTCTGAGTGTTACGGCGACGCCGAGGGCGATGACCGCGAGGATGATCCAGATCGTGGAGATGCCGACGATGTAGTTCGCGACGAAGGCTGCGAGCATGATGACGAGGGAGGACCACTTTTTATCGGCGAGTACGCCGCTCGCCATGTCCCAGGTGACGGACATGATGACCGCGCTGACGCCACAGCGCATGCCGGACAGCATGTGGTGGATCATGAAATTCGAGCGGAAGGCGGAGTAGAAGAGGGAGATCACGCTCAGCATCACGAAGGGCGGGATGACGGCGCCGAGCACCGAGAGCAGGATGCCGGGGAAGCCGCAGATCTTGTAGCCCACGACGATGGCACCGTTGACCGCGATCGGGCCCGGTGCGGACTGTGCGATCGCGACGAGATCCAGCATTTCGTCCTCGCTGATCCAGTGCAGGTCGTCGACGAACTTCTTTTTCAGCAGCGACACGATGACATAGCCGCCCCCGAAGGTGAAGGCGCTGAGATACAGGGTTTCGAAGAAGAGCTTCCGGAGACGCGCGCCGGAGCCTGGAGCTATATCGGTAGATTTATTTGTTGATTCACTCACGTCAGGATACCTCGTATATTGTTTAGATGATGAAACAGCTTGCTGTAACACATAGTATATCATTCTACGCCGGATATCCAGCCGCTTTCATGGGCAGGCGACAGGCGAAGGTTACTGTTCACGAGTGAACAGCAACGACAGAGGCTTCGGCAGAAAACCATCCGGGAAGCCACCCGATGTCAGCATTGACCGACGGAATCGCTGTCTGGAAATATCCCATGTTCTTCCTAAAAAACACGCATTTCTGAAACTTCTATATATAATGTAAAACGACTTGTTAATTCTGTGTCAAATTAACAATGTTCAAGTTTTTCATCACATGTTATACTTTTGATAACTGGGCGAATTTATGTATATTTTTTTCAGGAGGAAAATATATGGTTACAAATGATAGAGGTGCGGTTTCCATCAAGCATGCTGTCATGGAGGGGCTCGCGCGCGAGCTCTGGGAGCATGATGAGATCACACCAGATGCAGAAAATCAGCTGATTATGTCGATTTCACCGGGACCTCACGCAACATGGCGCTGCTGTGTATACAAGGAGCGTGAGATTCTGAGATGGAGAATCCGTCTTTCTGAGAACCTGGATGCAAATCCATACGCGACGGAGAAGAATCCGAACGTCGTACAGGTCATCGATCCGGCCTGCGAGGAGTGTCCGCTGTCCACTTATTCTGTAACCGATAACTGCCGTCTCTGCCTCGGTAAGGCGTGCCAGAACAGCTGCCGCTTCGGTGCGATCACCATGACCGAGTCGAGAGCGCACATCGATCCGAACAAGTGTAAGGAGTGTGGTATGTGTGCGAACGCCTGTCCGTATGGTGCCATCGCGCATCTGGAGCGTCCGTGCCGTAAGCCGTGTCCGGTCAATGCCATCAGCTACGACGAGAACGGCATCTGTCAGATCGACGATAAGAAGTGCATCCGCTGTGGTCAGTGTATCCACAGCTGTCCGTTCGGCGCGATCGCATCGAAGATCGATGTGCTCGATGTCATCCGTGATATCAAGGCCGGCAAGGAAGTCTTCGCGATGTGTGCACCGGCGATCGAGGGTCAGTTCGGTAAGGATATCACCATGGGCTCCATCCGTGAGGCACTGAAGGAAGTCGGCTTCACCGATATGGTTGAGGTCGGTCTCGGCGGCGATATGACCGCAGCGTACGAGGCAGAGGAGTGGTCTGAGGCACGTAAGGAAGGTAAGAAGATGACGACCTCCTGCTGTCCGGCATTCATCAACATGCTGCGTATGCATTTCCCGGAGCAGTTTAAGGAGAACATGTCGGAGACCGTTTCCCCGATGTGTGCGATTTCCAGATACCTGAAGGCGACCCACCCGGGCTGCAAGACTGTATTTATCGGACCGTGCATCGCGAAGAAGTCCGAGTCCCACGAGATGGGGATCGAGGGCAATGCAGACTACGTTCTCACATTTGGCGAGATGACCACGATGATGGCCTCGAAGAATGTGGAGATGAAGCCGGTGGTTGATCCGTATCAGGAGTCTTCCATCTGGGGCAAGAGCTTCGCAACATCCGGCGGCGTTGCAAACGCAGTTATGGAGGTGATGCGTGAGCGGAACGAGGATACGACCGGTATCAAGCTTCGTGCAGCAGCCGGCGGCAAGGAGTGCAATGTTGCGCTGACACTTCTCAAGCTCGGCAAGCTCC
This sequence comes from uncultured Oribacterium sp., assembly GCA_934229835.1. GTDB lineage: Bacteria > Bacillota > Clostridia > Lachnospirales > Lachnospiraceae > Oribacterium. The sequence goes on from CAKQED010000023.1 coordinate 31,460, forward strand.
CGGAGGATTTCATCGAGGGTATGGTCTGCGATGGCGGATGCGTCGGTGGCCCAAGTAAGCATAAGACGGAGATGGAGCTTCGGAAGTCCCGTCAGGATCTGCTGAACCAGGCCGATGATCGTAAGATCCTCGATAACCTCGAGAAGTATCCGATGGATAAGTTCTCCATGATGCGCGGACATATGGCTCCGCCACACAGCGAGACGAAATAATGATGAAAAAAACCGGAGGGCGAGCAGATAATGCTCGCTCTCCGGTTTTTAGATACAAGGAGACGGTGCCCGCCCGGGGGCATCCATGCGCCTCTCCGCGCTTCGCACGGCCCTCTCATGGATATTCAATGCCGTGGTCTGTGTGTGCCGAGGCCGACGACGGTTTCCGTCTGGTTGATGAGGTCGATGACCTTCTCGATGGTGAGCTTTCCGTCCTTCAGCTCGAGGACCATCGCACCGCAGTTCGGGACGATGCCACCGTCCCAGTAATCCGCGTCGCTCAGGTTCCGGACGATGCTCTCGACGCCGCGGAGGATACCACCGTGGCATGTCACCATCACGCGCTCATATGTATCTTCATTCGGATAAAGATACGTATCGAAAAAATGCTCGATACGGTCCTTCACCTCGCGGATCGACTCACCACCCGGCAGTGGTGCCACGGTATCCGGGTACGCGAACCAGCGCTTCAGATGATCGAGAATTTCTTTCTCCGCCTCGGTATGCGGCACATCATCGCGCATCTCGATGCCCTCTCCGGTACCGAACGCGATCTCCTGGAGATCGTCGAGTGGCTCAATGCTGAGATCAGGGTGATTCTTCAGGATGATCTCGGCCGTCTTCTTCGCACGCACGAGCGGACTCGAGAATACTCGATCGAAATGCACATCCTTCAGTGCTTCCGCCGCGATGCGCGCACCGGCGAGTCCCACATCATTTAACGGAATGTCCTTCCGTCCCTGCAGACGATGCTGCTGATTCCACATCGTTTCCCCATGTCTGATCATATATATTTCCATCATCGTTTCCTCGCTGTCTATATGTTCTGGTGCATGATTCGCATGGACTGAAGTATATCATATTTCGACGGAAATAAGTAGTCATCAGATCACTGACATCGCCCATAAGGACCGAAAAAGTTACTGTTTAGACGAGGCTCGGCTGCCGTCCGCCGAGCCACGACTTGCGTGTTACTGCGTCTGAGCAGTAACACGCAAGGCAGTTATGACATGTATATATTTGCACAGACTATGGAAACGTGGTATAAAAAATAGTCAGAGTAATTAGTGTAGACAACCTGGAAAATTCCGCTAAAGACAGCAGAGACATCGTGGTGCTTTTATACGATTGGGGCTTGTTAATAGTCGTTTTCCCGTATAGAAACGTCAGGATAAAT
>CAKQED010000024.1:0-32636 GCA_934229835.1 uncultured Oribacterium sp.
CCCTCTGCTACAACATACTTGTCAGGCGGCGATTACCACCGTTATGAGGACGGATTCCAATATCTGGAATGAAGCGTATATCGCCGCGCAACGAGAGGAGAAGCATATGTCGCAAAGAAGAGAAGTATCGTTGACCTGTCCCCAGTGTGGCAAGGAGCATCCGTTCATCATATGGAACAGCATAAATACCATACTGAATCCGGAAATGAAAGAGGCGGTGAAGGACCGCTCAGCGTTCCGGTTTGTGTGCCCAGACTGTGGTGCGAAGACCTATGTCGATTATGATTTACTGTATCATCAGATGGAAGACCGGATCATCGAGATCTATAAGATCTTTATACTCCACACCGTCAGGAGAAGGATCCGGATTGCAAGGATATCGAAATGCTGTATTACAAAGAGCCGACAGCAGGAAAAGACTTCATCCAGATCATCGCAGACGGCAAAACATACGGCGTCGTAGAGCTGAAGAAGGACGCCTATGACGAGCTCTATAACGAGTACAGAGACAGGTTACCAGATATCAAAAAAGACGGGCCGTACATCGACCGCTCATGGGCGCTGGAAAAGATGAAAACCTGGACCAGGTCATAGGGATCGGTGCCCTGGAGCTGCAGAGTCATCCACCTTCGTCCTGTTTTATGCGACCTGAGCTCCGTGACTCCGCGATCCAGCCTTGTGACGCTTTGCGCCCATAGGCCAATGCTTCTGGCTGCAAGCTTATCATGGAGCTGGCAGAGACGAATAGATCCAAAAATCTGTTTGTAAGGCTGCTTTTTTAAGAAAAATGTCGGATACTGAAATAAGATGTCGGATATAGTCAAAAAGTGCCAGATATCATTTATAAAATGTCGGATAGTTCCAGTGGACTTCCTAATGTAACATGAATCAATAATTCGAAACGAATGTTCATGCTTTGCACGAGATAAAATGTGCGTTTTTTTGCACTGCTGAGTGCTATAATATATACATGATTTAGAGAGTTAGTTATTATCGAAATAGATAGAAAGACTTTTCGGTTTCGGAATATGATGAAGGATGGTCAGCGATATGGTGGTGATATCGATTGAGAATTATGAACCAGCAGTGCGAGGAATGCTCACAAGATTCATGACAGAATTGAGAGCTTCGGTTTTCGTCGGGGATATTCCGGCCAATACCAGGGAACAGATCTGGAAGTATCTTGAAGTTCAGTCTGACATCGATGCCATCATGATTTATAACTCTAACACGGAGCAGGGATTTTCATTTAAATCAACAGGGAGCCCTTCCAGAAAGTTTAAAGACTGGGATGGCATTCAATTACTGACGAGAGTTTCGACATCTGGCGATGCATATCGCTATCTGTGGGCGAAGCCTGCAGAAATGAAGAGAAATATTCCGGAAAAGAAACTGCTCTCACATATGCTTGAGGTGGGCTGGACAGCAGGCTATTTCATGAATCACAGCTCGCTCAAAACCTATATGCCGCAGCTAGCCGAGATGATGCATATTTCTGAAAGTGAAGTGATTCAGACCGTTTCGTTTATCTGTGCTATGCATGATATCGGTAAGTGTCATCCATGGTTTCAGGTGAAAAATGAGCATGCAGAGTATTATGATTTTTTCTTTAACAGTTCGATCGATAATCATATTTCGCTTGACAGCGGCGGATTTCGGCACGAATTATATGGCGCGGCATATATTAAAGCGCATTTGGGTACAAATGAATTTGGTGCAGGAGCCGTAAAGGCAATTGCAGATATCGTATCGATGCACCATGTAAAAATCGGTCCTGTCGGTGATGACATTAAGCTGGACAGCCTCTGGACGGTGGCGCAGGACAACCTTACCAGAGTAATGACCGAAGAGTTTAAACCAGTAAACTTTGAACTGTCAAAAGAAGATACAGATGCTTATTGCAGCCTTGTGCTGGGAATCCTGATGATAGCGGACTGGACAGCTTCGGATGAAATTCTTGAAGAGTTGAACGTATATATGTTTGACGATCGATACCACTATAAAGAAGAGGTATGTCGACGGTTAGAGAAGTATGTCACGGAAAATCAGCTGAATTTTGAGAGACATTCTGTACTGAATACGATGAAAAAGGTCTTTCCATTCATGAAGGAATGGACCTTGAATCCTTTACAGAAAATAGTGGAAGAGTATATACGCGCAGAAGGTGCAGACTTTGACTGTATGCTGATTGAGGCCGAAATGGGAACTGGTAAAACAGAGTCTGCCATGTATGCGGCGCTGAAGTCGTGTGAAGAAACTCGAAAAGGTGGCATCTACTTTGCATTGCCTACAGGAGCAACATCGGAGGCGATGCAGCCAAGAATGGATGATCTTTTACATGAATCCGGTATCGATGCACATGCTGCATTGTATACCGGTACCGCCTGGTTAAAACGTATCCGTCAGGATGATGCGGACAGGGCGCAATGGGCGCTACCTTCCTCTATGAAATTTATGCGCCCATATGCCTGTGGTACTGTAGACCAGCTGATGACCTGTGTAAAAAAAGTGAAGCACGGAATGATTAACTTTACAGGTATCGCGGATAAGATCATCGTGATTGATGAGTTCCACGCATATGATGCATACATGTTAAATACGATAGAGGTGCTCTTATCCTGGCTGAAAGCTTTTCACACACCGGTGATTTTACTTTCGGCAACGTTGCCGAAACGGACGAAACAGAAAATATTTGAGATCTACAACTGTTCAGAAGAGATAAGTGAAGCATATCCATTGCTTTCCGTTTGTAAAAATGGACATCTGGAACAGCATAGCGTTCAGAATAATGGGACAGTGAAAAAGTACAAAATCCGTTTTCTGGATATAAAAGATGATCCGACAGCTATTGCAGCAGAAGCAGAAAAATTGGTCCAGTCAGGTGGATGTATAGATATTATCATGAATACGGTAAACAGCGCGGTAGAGGTATTTAAAGAAGTGCAGAAAACCGGCATTCCATGCTATCTGTTCCATAGTCGTTTCCCGATTGAGGATAAAGAGAAGATCACAGATAAGCTGATGACTCTTTTTGGAAAAGACAGAAGTAAACGACCGGAAAAAGCGATCGTTGTAGCAACGCAGGTACTGGAGCAGTCAATCGATCTCGACTTTGACTTTACGATGACCGCACTCTGTCCGATCGATCTCCTGTTACAGAGAATGGGCCGTGAATGGAGACATTCGAATGTGGGAACCATCCGAGAGAACTGGAAGGATGTTTATCCGGAAACCCTCATTCTTCGAGGAAAAGATGACAAGATTTATCCGAAGGAACTTCTGGAGCGGACGGATACCTACTTGGAGGATAAGCCGTTTCTGACACTTCCAGAAGATATTCGTCCAGCGGTTGATACGATATATAAAGATGTAGCGGATACGGAAGATGCAGAGGCATGGATTAATCAGGAAACAAGACTTGGTATCTTTGCGAAGATCAGCACACTGAAAGCCCCAGGCACTAAATTTCAGTTGCTGAAGAATCGAGATATTTTATCCGAAGAAAACAACAGTACCCGGTATTCCGAATCTGGTGAGTCGACAGATATCGCGATTATTCCGCATGAACTTTATGAGCGAATTCAACATAAGCAGTATTCCTTTGAAGATGTTGTCAGGATTCGAAATCATATGACGGTTAGTATTCTGAATCGCATTATCGATAAGAAATGTGGATACGATAAGCATTACTGTAGCGATCGCTTCCTGAACGGAATGATTCTTCTGGATGAAGATGACCAGCTGGCAAAACTGGATCCTGTCTTAGGATTCCAATGGAATATATAAACTATACGAAGGAGGAGTATGGAAGCATTTAATGTCATAACCGATCCCTGGATTCCGGTTATAAAAAAGGATGAAACCAGAGAAGTATATGGTGTCCGTGACGTGTTAAAAAACGCGGCGGATATCAAGCGCATTATATCACCAGGGAATCTTCCGAGCGAAGAATATGCGATTTACAGATTTCTTTTCGCGCTGCTTACGGATGCATATGAGATTCGAAGCGATGAGGATATCGAAGAAATCTACAGGAGTGGTGAATTTGATCTTGACGCATTCGATGAGTACGTAAAAAGATGCGGTAATATCTTTAACGTATTTGACGAAGAGCATCCTTTTATGCAATGCGGAGTTAAGAAAGCACTGGAATATGGGGCGAAACCAAACAGTGCGGCAGTACTGAACTGGGCACAGTTAAGTGGTAATACGGAGACTTTTTTCGGCTTAAAGAGTTATCCGGAAAGGAAAACGTATGAGGAGTCACAGTATCTGTCTGTAGCGGAGTATATTGCATTGATTATTAATGTGACATTCATGCAGTCCGCGATCACTTCGGGCTTCCCAACAGCTGTCTGCGATAATCAGCCGCCACTATGGTTTATGTTTAATGGCGTAACCTTATTCGATACACTTTGCCTGAATCTGTATCCTACAGAGGACGATGATGAGCCTATGTGGCGCAGAACGGATTTTTTATGGTATCCAGAGGACGAACCGGAAGGATGGCTATCTTTAGCTTTTCTGCCATCAAGAATTGTGGCACCGTGTTCAGATGGAATTAAAGACGGCAAGATATATCGACTTCTGTATAATGGCTCATTTTATCGAGGAAATGGTCCTTTGAAAAAATATCCAGAGCCTAAATCATTTTATGATTATTGGAAGTCCAAAGAACCATATATCGTCCTTCGACATAATAATCTATCAAAGGCAAAAAATGGACAGAGAGCGATAGAGGCCTGGAGGGGGCCAGATGGCATTGCATGGATGCAAATGGCTGAATTTTATGGAGTAAAACTGGATACGGTTACAACGGTTCGACCTAAGGCTATGCAGATGTATGAGAGTTTTTCTGATAAAGAAAAAGGAATCATCAAAATGCTGTCATATAAGCCAACTCAAAGCTTTTATCATTTCGAACTTCCAACGCAGCAAACGAAAGCGTCTCAGGAGGTTTTTCGCGATTTCGCTATAACCGAAGACTGGATGTATGAAGAAGATAAGCTGAAGCTGATTAATCGGTATACTTCATTTACTCGATTTGCGATGATTGCACTAAGACAATCGCTCAGTCGTCTATTATATCCATCTGGAGACGAGAAAAATTATGATGCGGTTAAGGAAATCATAAATGGATGGGCAGACAGGTGTGCTCAATATATGTATGCGTCGATCCTTCCAGGGTTACAGACTTTAAAACGTGAAAATATGGTACAATATTATGAAAATACAGCAATGACCGTCATTGAATTCACAAAGGAAACTATAACCAGTGTCATCGTTCGAGATATTTTCACTAAAATCAATGAGTCAAACAGGCTCATCGGTATATTAAGAAAGGAACTAAAGAAGGAGGTAGCGAATGAAGAGGGATGAAATTGATGCCGTCCTTAATGCAACGATGCAGCTTTCAGACAGTGCACGAATTGCATTAGGACGGATGGCGGGAGTGAGCCTGCGTTCTGCAATGACTTCTACACGTGGTCGAAACGCAGTGCTGTCTTTCATGGCATTGTTTCCGCCGGAGGTGTATGAAAAAACATCGAAGTTCGAACGAACGATACTGTTTTTTTCCTGCTGCTCCATTTGTTCGCAGGATCGAAATGAAAACAGTATGCTGGTTGAGAAATATATCAGTAGTGTTTATAACGACCCTGATACGACGGATTCAGAAAAAAGCAGAATTCGTGCCATGATTGCAGAGAACATTACGCTGACCGGAAATTTCCTGAAGCATTTATCTGCGTATATCAAGCGAGGTCAGCGAGATGGATTTAAGTTTAATATGTATATATTGACAAGCGATCTTATGTACTGGAATCATGCGTCGGGCTGGAGTAGAGAAAAATGGGCCAGAGCGATTTTACGGGTAACACCAGATACAACGAGTATGGTTGAAGAGGAGGACAATCAGATATGATTAACTGGGATTTAGTAACGGATAAGAAGAGCTTTATCGAGCAGGCCAAGGATGTTTTACCAACGATTGAAATTGATTCGCTGACGAACTATGGTGCGTCACTCCTCAATCGTGATCGAGATGGATTTGCAAAGCGTGTGATGTTTGGTGGTGTAGAGCGTGGACGAATTTCATCGCAGTCCATCAAGTATGCTGTTCGTCAGGCAAAGTATGATAAGGACACATGGTATACCGTAGCATTTGACCGTATGGTTGCGGATTCATTGAAGAAAAAGAATCCAGATCTGTCGGAGGATTATATTGAGCATGCAAAAGCACTTACGCTAAGATTACTCTCTTCCAAAAAGGATCATGCGTTTAAGGTGACGATGAATGATGCTGAATCGGTTGCAGAGGCGATCCTTCAGAACTTTGACCCTTCAAAATCAATCGAGGAAGCAGAGTGGGGAAATGGAGACGGAAAGAAGGCGAAGGCTTCAAAGGTAGATACGGTTTTGAAAGCTTTAGAGGCAGAATCTAAAAACAGACTAAACTCTTCTGAAGTCGCCATGTTCGGTAGAATGAGTACATCTGATATTTTACGGTCGGTAGATGGCGCCGTTGCAATGAGCCACGCATTCACAACGCATGAATATAACGGTGATGTTGATACATTTACTGCCGTGGATGAATTAAAGGCATTTGGTTTCGGAGATCAGGCAGCAGATGAGAATTCACGAGGTGCCGCAGGCATCTGGGATGTGGATCTAAATGCAGGCTGCTTTTATCAGTATTGCAACATCAGTACGATGATTTATGCATTAAATATGTTAGACGGAATGGATTTTAATGATAAGGAAGCACTAAAAAGAAGACTTGATTCCATGGCAAAGAACATTTCTGAATTTATTAAACTGTATCTTTTGACGGCACCCGTAGCGATGCAGAACAGCAAGGCAAGTTTTCCGGGCCCATCTGTAGTGTATATTCGAGCAGCTGTACGCCCAGCGAACCATTCTTATGAGAATGCATTTGCCAAGCCAGTGGTTTCAGATGGCGAAAAGGATGTTGTTGAGCTCTCTGCAAAACGTCTAACAGAGTATATTGATGGCGATGTATTCTTTGATAACGACTATGCGAAGCAGTACTGGTTATCGGATCATCACTATACTGCACCGAAGGGCGCACAGGATGATAAAAACCTGAAGAGTGTTTTATCTGATTTGGAGGAGTATATTCATGAGGCATGTGATTAAATTGTGTCTCTCCGGGATGATGCAAGCCTATTCAAAGTCTCGCTTTATCTATGCCAGAGACACGAAATCAGCCCCGACAGAGCACGCAATCATCGGCATCATCGCTGCGGCTGAAGGTATCCTGCGAGAGGATACAGATGCACTGGAAAAACTGAATACGCAGCTGTGGGTTGAAAAAGTCGAAAAAAATCAAGCGATTTCCTATAAAATGACAGATTTTCAGACAGTTCGACCTATTGAAAACAGCAAATTAAGTCGTTTAGCCGGTGCTGAAAAAGATAAACCATTTTTAACGGCAAGTGGCGGAAAGAAAGCTATGCTTCCTCTATTTACCAAGCAATACATCACAAATGGAGATTTTACGGTGCTGGTTGCCGGTGAGGAAACTGCAGTTCTTAAAGCTGCAAAAGCATTGCAACATCCGGTTTTTCCTTTGTATCTCGGAAGAAAATGCTGCCCACCGAACAAGCCGATTTTTCAGGAACTGTTAACTGTAGACTAGTTCATACTATCCCACATTTCGTGGGAACGATTAGAAAAGGAGAAATGCTATGTATTTATCTATCGTACAGCCGGATTTAAGTCAGGTGAATGCAGCGAGATCCATGACAAATGAGCAGGACATGCATAGAAATATTCAGGCACTTTTTGATTCGGATAGACAGTCGATCAATGTGCTCTACAGGGTTATTCCATCGAAAGATGTCCGCAGAACGGTAATCTGTGTTCAGAGTGATGTCATGCCTGTATCTACAGATGATGTCAAAGTGATTTCCTGCACGGATGCGAAGGATCGTATTGCCTGTATAAAGGATGGCATAGTGTTGGAATATGATGTTCTGCTTCGTCCAGTGAAGCGCCACGAAGGGAAGTCGACATTGATTCGAAATAAGGATGCGCGAATAGAGTGGGTGAAATCACTTGGCCAACGATATGGGTTTAGAGTGGAAACAATCGAAGAGTTATCAAGAATTCAGAAAACGATGTACCATTCTGAAACGAAGGCTGGAAGAATTGATGGCTGGCGATATGTTGGCACGCTGGTAGTTGAAGATCTGGAACTGTTTACGAAAGCTTATGAAACCGGCCTCGGACGAGATAAATCATATGGGTACGGTATGCTGATGCTCAAGATGAAGGGATAAAAATGAATGAGAAAGATATTTCATCAGATGCAAGAATATTTCCACATTTAGATGACAAAATTAGCTATTTGTATGTGGAGCACTGTCGTATCGAACAGGAAGATTCCTCTATCGTGCTGCTACAGAAGGGCGGTAAAACGCCTATACCGATCGGAACGATTGCCTGCCTCATATGCGGTCCGGGTACGACAGTAACACATCGGGCTATTCAGGCATGCGGAGCAAACCAGACGCTGCTTGTATGGTCTGGTGAACAGATGAGGACGTTCTATGCTTCTGGTATGTATGAAAACAAATCCTCTCAGAATCTGCTGCGCCAGATCGAGTATTTCAGCGAAAAACATAAACATATGAATGTGGCAAGATATATGTATGCCAGTCGCTTTCCGGATGTTGACATGTCTGGGATGAATATGAATCAGATGCGAGGTGCGGAAGGTACGCGTATGAAAAAACTGTATCAGACGTTGGCTACAGAGTATAATGTGACCTGGAATAGCCGTGATTATAAAGCACAGGACTTTGATGCGCAGGATGATATTAATAAGGCATTAACATATGCGAACCATTTACTATATAATGTTTGTCATGCTGCGATTGTGACGCTCGGATTTTCTCCTGCGATAGGTTTTATACATTCTGGAAGCATGCGCTCGTTTGTATACGATGTAGCAGATATGTATAAAGAAAAGATGACGATTACACCGGCGTTTAAACTTATGTCCGACAAGTATCATATGGATCTCGGCGGTGAAGTCCGACGCGCGGTCAGAGCCGCGATGCAGGAAAATCAGTTATTCAAATCCATTACGAAGGACTTATATGCCATGTTTGAAATCAATCAAGTGCCGGAAACCTTATCAACCGGTATCTGGGATAATGTGATTGATTACGAAGAATTTAAGGCAAGGACATATTGGGGGTCCAAAAAATCATAAACCATTCTCCAATAACACAAAACTACAAGATGCTGTATTGCCTGATGCAAAGTAAAAGCTATTTGTAGGGGTTGATCCCACATACGTGGGAATGATTCGCCACCTGCTGAGGGCTGTTATAGTTGATCTTCGTTGATCCCACATACGTGGGAATGATTCGATCTATCGAGGCTATGACCACGGCTACAGTAAGTTGATCCCACATACGTGGGAATGATTCGGCGACTGGGACAGCTTCATCGGCCAGGTATTCGTTGATCCCACATACGTGGGAATGATTCGAATTTGTGAAGAAAAAAGCGGTCATTGTCAAAGTTGATCCCACATACGTGGGAATGATTCGACCTGTCCCGGATAGATCAAATTGGGGTTGCCGTTGATCCCACATACGTGGGAATGATTCGATACAGGTTATGTGATTGCATCCAGGGTGGAAGTTGATCCCACATACGTGGGAATGATTCGTGGCGCAAAATGGAATAGTTCTAAAATATTAAGTTGATCCCACATACGTGGGAATGATTCGTAAGATATATCAATGCCGTAAACCTCGCAAAAGTTGATCCCACATACGTGGGAATGATTCGCCGTAAGTTTATGCCATACCAAAATTTTACATGTTGATCCCACATACGTGGGAATGATTCGTAGTGATCTGCGTCCAGTTTCTGAATCCTCGAGTTGATCCCACATACGTGGGAATGATTCGAATAATAAATCCGTTCGCATGCGTGAAAACTCGTTGATCCCACATACGTGGGAATGATTCGATGCATTGATTCCTATAGAAGCATTTGCAACGGTTGATCCCACATACGTGGGAATGATTCGCGTGGCCACATGGAGATGAAGCAGGTGGCCAGGTTGATCCCACATACGTGGGAATGATTCGAGGCGCGGAAACCGATGCGCACGTCCGAGTCCGTTGATCCCACATACGTGGGAATGATTCGAGTGCTCTTATCGTCATCGTTCATACCCCTTTGTTGATCCCACATACGTGGGAATGATTCGCAGAAATAAATGAAATAAATGATACTTTGGGTGTTGATCCCACATACGTGGGAATGATTCGCTTGAGCGGGACGGCGAGAACTGAAGCGGAAGGTTGATCCCACATACGTGGGAATGATTCGTATACGTTGATGCTGAATGAGGGTGTACCGCCGTTGATCCCACATACGTGGGAATGATTCGGATCGGAAGCGCCGCACGCATACTAGCATGGAGTTGATCCCACATACGTGGGAATGATTCGTACAAGGATTTAGATGGCGTTTGGCATGTTTTGTTGATCCCACATACGTGGGAATGATTCGTTAAGCCACTATCAGTATATGAGTATAGCGTAGTTGATCCCACATACGTGGGAATGATTCGGCACGGAAGAAAGAAATAATCAAACTCATCATGTTGATCCCACATACGTGGGAATGATTCGGAAACCTACGGAAGAAAGAAAAGAGTCAAGGGGTTGATCCCACATACGTGGGAATGATTCGAGGTTGAGGCGGAATATATACCGTCACCGGATGTTGATCCCACATACGTGGGAATGATTCGAGCTATGTCCAGTTTTGCCTCGCAATGTACACGTTGATCCCACATACGTGGGAATGATTCGCATTCTCGCAGAGGCCGAGGCGGAGGACGCATGTTGATCCCACATACGTGGGAATGATTCGAAAGTCGGCCGAAAAAGACGGATCATAACATTGTTGATCCCACATACGTGGGAATGATTCGGATCTTGAGGCAGCAGAGGCCAGAATCACCGCGTTGATCCCACATACGTGGGAATGATTCGATGAAGCCGCTGCTGCAGAGTGAGTACTACTGGTTGATCCCACATACGTGGGAATGATTCGCTATTTCTTTAAGAGTGTAGCGATGCTCTTCTGTTGATCCCACATACGTGGGAATGATTCGAGATCGAAGACCATGCGCACCTGCATCGCTTCGTTGATCCCACATACGTGGGAATGATTCGCAAGAACGAATGAGCGGGGATATTGGTACTCCGTTGATCCCACATACGTGGGAATGATTCGGAACGTTGATAACGGAAGTCGTGCTGATGTGCGTTGATCCCACATACGTGGGAATGATTCGAATCGCTGATTCGATGCGGTTAAGTTCGCCATGTTGATCCCACATACGTGGGAATGATTCGCTCGAAAACTATACGGCGATGCCATATTTTCAGTTGATCCCACATACGTGGGAATGATTCGAGACCGCGAGGGAGTACAGAGAGTGGAAAAAGGTTGATCCCACATACGTGGGAATGATTCGAAACGGCTGAGAAAGAAGAAGAGCAGGGGGCAGTTGATCCCACATACGTGGGAATGATTCGCTGACAAAGGTTGTAGAGGACTTAATTACTGAGTTGATCCCACATACGTGGGAATGATTCCTGTTGAGAAACACCAAAGACGGTGCAAGTGGAGTTGATCCCACATACGTGGGAATGATTCGTGGTGGCTTTCCCTCCAGCTCACGGTTTCCGTGTTGATCCCACATACGTGGGAATGATTCGACATGCATCCGGAATTCAGATACAAGCCGAAGGTTGATCCCACATACGTGGGAATGATTCGCCCGATGACAATGTAACTAGAACTACGATCGAGTTGATCCCACATACGTGGGAATGGTTCGAAGAATGTAGTTCATATCCGTCGGCAGTGGTGGTTGATCCCACATACGTGGGAATGATTCGATTTGGATTTATATCCGATCTTAAAAGATCGAGTTGATCCCACATACGTGGGAATGATTCGAGATCAAATCTGCATGGGGGAGGATTGCAAAGTAAACGCTCAATGTCAGTGCAGCTAGTTTAATACTTTTGAAAGTATCATAATCATGGGAAATAAGAGTATTTTAGTCTCAGTCGTCCCACGGGAATTCATAGCAGTGGATCATTTCACTACACTGACATTTCCCACCATGAGGTTCTTTTACTCTACTTAAGGAGAGATATTCTCGGGTATGGACATTGGCTAGTTCCCGATTCGTGCGTTCAGCCCTTCGAACAATACGAGGTAGCAGGCCATGTCTCCGATGCGTTTCCGGTAGTCTGGGTTCTTCTCGAGGTCGCCGAGCTCGTCGCGCCAGCGGGTGTCGTGGCCGAGTTTTCCGAGGTTGCGGGCCAGGATGTCGAATTCACGGATGACGGCATTATGGATTTCGGAACGCCTGCTGTCGATCGCTCCTTTTTCTTCCGTTGTCATCATCTGCCATTCGGCTCTTACGGACGAGTACTCGATCGAGCGAGACAGAAGATCGTGGTATAAATCGGTCATATCTTCATCGTTTTCGATCTGCTTTTTGATCGTGGCGAAAATGCGCGCCGCATCTTCAAATGGAAGTGCGAAAACGCGCTCCAGGTAGGTGCTATATGTCTGCATTGGAAGCCTCCTTCGGAATCATGAAGCGATTAATATTCCAGACTGTTCTCGTTCAGCAGGAAGTCATAGACACTCATAATCAGTACGCCGGACTCATTGTAATAAGGGGCAGGTGTGTCTTTGGTGATGATCAATCGCTTGAAGAAATCTCCTGTCAACATCAGAGATCGCTGTTCCTGCTCCATTTTAGCCTGATCAGGAATCGCATAAGCAGACTGGATATAATAGCGCTTGGAACCCTGGTTGCAGACAAAATCAATTTCCAGCTGTTTGCGGATGCCGTTGCCTTTACCATTGGTGTCGTACTGCACGATCACACCTACATCCACATTGAAGCCCCTCATTTTCAGCTCATTGAAAATGATATTCTCCATGCTGTGCGTTTCTTCAATCTGACGGAAATTCAACCTGGCATTGCGAAGCCCCATATCCGTAAAATAATACTTTACCGGTGTATCAATATATTTCTTTCCCTTCACATCATATCGAATAGCGCTGTCAATCAGGAAGGAATCACAGAGATAATCAATATACCGCCGGATCGTCGAAGTGCTGATCTTCTTTTTCTTAACCGTTTGAAATGTCGCAGACAGTTTTTCAGGATTGGTCAGCGAACCGATCGCCGAGGACAGAATATTTAAAAGCTCCTCGAGTTCTGCCTTGTTGCGAATATGATGTCTCCCAACGATATCCGAAATATAGGTTTCCTCAAAGAGAGATTTCAAAAACGCAATTTTCTGATCCGGGGTGGTAAACTCAAGCACCAGAGGAATACCGCCATAAAGCATATACTCATTCCATCCGTCCTGCTTCGTACCCTGATAGACGGACATGAATTCAGCGAAGCTTAAGGGATGCATATGCACTTCATCGCCGCGTCCTCGGAACTCCGTAATGACATCCTTTGAAAGAAAACGGGCATTACTTCCGGTTACATAAACATCCACATTTTTCATACGAATCAGACTGTTGAGAATAGATTCAAACTCGCCAAGCAACTGTATCTCATCAAGCAGTACATAATACATCGCATCATCTTTGATCTGCTCTTTCAGATATGGGTACAGTACATCAGGATCGCGATACTTCCTGTTTTCGAAAGCATCAAAAGCGATCTCAATGATATGATCTTCAGCTACACCCTCTGACAGCAGATGCTCCTTAAAGAGCGTGAAAAGAAGATAAGACTTACCGCATCTTCGCATACCGGTAATAACTTTAATAAGACCGTTATGCTCCTTGCTGATGAGTGTATTCAGGTAGCGATCTCTTTTAATTTCCATATAGAACACCTCCTATCGACGATTTCTGCGGTAATACGCAAAAATCTTTAATAGCATCATACCCTGAGCAGGGCAGGCTTGCAAGCATTCTATGAAAGATTTTTGCGGTAATACGCAAAAATCATCAATACTCATTAAGCTGAGCCATGTACAATAATTTGCGTGATCCCCCTGCTACACTACGCGCCCATAGGCCAATGCTTCTGACCACAAGCTCATCACGGAGCCGTCGATTCGGACTATAATAACTATAATACGGACTACACTTCTAGACCGGACATGAAATTCTTAATATAATAGGAATCATATAGGACGTTATGAAGGGAGCTGATGATATTATGTACGAGTCTTTAAAGCTACCGGTTGGGATAGAAAACTTTGAGGAGATCCGCACGAAGGGGTATTACTATGTCGATAAGACGAAACTCATAGAGCAGCTTTTTGACCGTCTTGGAAAGGTCAATCTCTTCACGCGTCCGCGGAGGTTCGGTAAGACGCTGAATATGAGTATGCTGCGGTACTTCTTTGAGATCGGGACGGATGCATCCCTTTTCGATGGGCTGTATATCTCGAGGAAGCAGACGCTGGTTTCGGCGCATCTCGGGAAGTATCCGGTGATCTTTTTGTCCTTGAAAAATGTGGAGGGACTCAGCTTTGAGAGCGCGAGATATCAGCTGGTAGAGCTGATTGCGAAGGAGGCGCGGAGACACCGTGCGCTGGAGAGCAGTCCGCAGCTCGATGAGGATGATCAGAAGATTTATGCAGCATTGACACAGGTGCAGGACGGTATGTATGTCATGGCGGAGGATGTGCTGTATGGCTCGCTGCAGGCGCTTTCGGAGCTGCTGTACAAGCATTACCAGCAGAAAGTGCTCATCTTAATCGATGAGTACGATGTGCCGCTCGATAAGGCATTCCAGCATGGCTACTATCGGGAGATGGTGGCGCTCATGCGTACGCTGTTTGGAAAAGCATTGAAAACGAATGATGCGCTGGATTTCGCGGTGCTGACGGGCTGTCTTCGTGTTTCGAAGGAGAGCATTTTCACCGGACTGAATAATTTTAAGATTCTGTCGATTACGGATACGCGTTTCGATGAGCAGTTCGGGTTTACGGATGAGGAAGTGCGGAAGCTGCTCGCGGATTATCATCTGGAATCGAAGTATGCGGAGACGAAGGAGTGGTACGACGGCTATCGCTTCGGTAACGTGGATGTGTACTGTCCGTGGGATGTGATCAATCATGTGGACCGCATCTTGGATGACATCGATGCGCGCCCGGAGGCATACTGGATCAATACCAGTGGCAATGATCTCGTAAAACGTTTCGTTGCGAAGGCGAATAAAACCACGCGGGACGAGATCGAGCGTCTGATCGCCGGAGAGGCCATCGAGAAGCAGCTGCGTCTGGATTTGACCTATGATGAGATCGATCGCAGTATAGAGAATCTGTGGAGCGTGCTCTTTACGACCGGTTATCTGACGCAGGCGGGCAGGACGGAAGCGGGAAACTATAAACTCGTGATTCCGAATCATGAGATTCGTGAGGTGTTCCGTTTCCAGATTCAGGAGTGGTTCAAAAATGCGGTATTCAGTAACACAGAGCAGCTGATGGCATTCTGGAAAGCCATCGAGGACGGCGACACGAGCGAGATGGAAGCTTATCTGAATCGTCTGCTGAGTAATTCCATCAGTGTGTTTGACACGAAGGCGGTGGATGGCGAAAAGGAAAGTGCGTACCACAATCTGCTGGTGGGGATACTTGCCGGGAATGCGGACTGGCTGGTGAAGTCAAATCGTGAGGCGGGTGATGGTTTCGCGGATATCATCGTGGAGACAGAAAATCCGGATGCCGGCATCATCATGGAGCTGAAATATGTGAAGGATTTCAGCGCGATGGAGCAGGCGTGTCAACGCGCGCTTGCGCAGATTCGGGACCGTCGTTACCAGGAGTATCTGCTGAATGACGGGCGAAGCGATATCACACTTTACGGGATCGCGTTCTGTAGGAAGCGGTGCCGCGTAGTGGAGGAGTCTGCATAAGGCAGACTCCGGAACGATATCCAGCAGAGCTATGCTCTGCTCCCGAAGGGCTAAACTCGAGCCTCCTAAGCTCGAGTTTAGAGCGGTGGCAGAGACATTGGCCCACGATCTTTAAACCAGAAGTTTAGTGCATTTTCTGCGCATCTGCCGTATAATGATAATCTGATTTTAGGGCAGAGTCTGCATGATGCAGACTTCGGGACGATCTACGGAGGTGAAGAGATGGAACCTGTTTATTTGTCGATTGAGCCTGAGAAGACCGGAAAGAAGATCAAGAAGCTGCTCGATGCGAGTGGGTATACCGTGCGGGATGTGCAGCGCCTGATGGGCTTTAACAATCCGCAGGCGATCTACAAGTGGCTTTCGGGAAAGTCGCTGCCGAGCATCGATAACTTCGTGATTTTAAGTAGACTGTTGCATACCAGCATTGATAACCTCCTCGTCGTGGACGGGGAGGTTGTTGTTTTATATGGGGAACGGGCGGCGTGAGTCGATATGCCTACTTCACGATTTTTTCGAAATCTGAGGCCGGGTGCTTGCAGATCGGGCAGATGAAATCATCCGGAATCTCTTCGCCGACGTACTCATATCCACAGATGCGACAGCGCCATACCGTCTGCCCCTCGTCGGTCTTTCCGACCGCCTGTGGCTTCGGCTTGATGTGATTCTGATAGTACTCGTAGGTCGTGGATGGCGTATCACTCAGCACCGCCATATCCGTGATCTCGCCGATGAACATCGTATGTGAACCGAGATCCACCGTTTTATCGACCGTTACGGAAATGTAGGCATTGGTTCCCTCTGTAATGTAATAGAGGCCATCAGCGCCACGTGCACAGCCGGTGAAATTCGTAAACTTATCGACATCACGACCAGACTGGAAACCGAAGTGCTTGAAGAGTTCGAAATCTGCCTGCTCACTCAGCACGGATACGGTGAACTTCCCGGTCCGTTCGATCATATCATGTGTATAGTTTGCCTTATTCACGCAGATGCTCAGCTGATTCGGCTCCGATGCCGCCTGAATCGCCGTGTTGATAATGCAGCCGTTATCCTTCTCACCGTCACGTGCGGTCAGCACAAACAAACCATAACTTAGCTTATACATCGCCTTCTTATCCATCAGACTTCCTCCTTTTCATAGAATCAACAAAAATGAATCACGTATGCTATACTTACTATTAAGAAGCATTCCTAATAATAAGTATAGACATTTTTCGGATGCTGTCAATCGCGCCATAGCTCGGGTTAACATACGCACCTTTTTCTTCCGTTGCCATCATCTGCCATTTCGCTATGTATACGGTGACTTGACCCGTTTGGGTCAGGTTTGCCGGGAAATCGATGCGGGCAGCGGGCCGGGCATGCCCGCCGTGCGATGTAAAAATCCCCTCCGGGTCGTGCGATGGCACGGTTCGGAGGGGATGCTGTGTTTAGTATTGATTATTCCGTGTGATCCACAGGAAGGTGCCGGTGAAGAGGATGCCTTTCACGATGGAGGTGCTGGTGAGGGCCCACCAGATGCCGTCGAGGCCGAGCGGGCGGCTCAGGATGATCGCGAGTGGGATGCGGGCGCCGGTGAAGGTGATGCTCAGGATGCTGCATAGGCGTGTCTTTCCGAGGCCGGAGAGGGCACCGACGGTGGTGAGCTCGACGCACATGAAGGCTTCACTGAAGCCGATGATGATGAGGTAGCTGATCGCGGTGGCGATGGCCTGTGGCTCGTGGAAGAAGATGCCGGCGAGCGGTTCCGGGAAGCAGATGAAGATCGCGGTGACGAGCAGACCCCAGAGTCCGACGGTAAGGAGGGAGATGAGGTAGCCCTTTCGGATCCGGTCATGCTTCGCAGCGCCATAATTCTGAGCGACGAAGGCATTGAGGGCGGCGGCGAAGCCGTCTGCTGTGTTCCAGGAGATGGACTCGATCTGTCCGCCGACACGCTGGGTGGCGACGGCTTCTGCGCCGTAGCCGGAGACCATGCGGGTGAGGACCATGGAGATCGCGCAGTAGGCCATGCTCTGGAGGGCAGTCGGGACGCCGATCTGGAAGATGCCCTCGAGGATGCTGAGCGGCATCCGAGCGAGGAGGCGGGTGTCCTTCAGTATGTTATCCTTATGACCGCGGAGGACGCCGAGGATCATGATCAGCATGACGATCGCCTGCGCGGTGACGGTCGCGATGGCGGCACCGGTGACGCCGAGACGCGGGAACGGGCCCGGGCCGAGGATCAGCACCGGATCGAGCACCATGTTGATGACGAGGCCGATAAGGTTCGCGATGAACGGGGTCTTCGAGTCACCCTGGGCGGTATAGAGGCCGGTGAGGGTCAGGCTCAGGAAGGAGAAGACCACGAAGCCGCAGGCGATGCGGGTGTAGGAGATCGCGGCGGCGTAGGACTCGGCGTCGCTCAGCTGGAAGAAGTTCACGAGCGGGTGCACGAAGGCGACGCAGACGAGCGCGTAGAGGAGGCCCATCAGCGTGGACAGCTGTACGGCGGTCTGCGCGTAACGATGCGCGCGGTCATGATCGCCTCGCCCTAAGCATTGAGCCACATGGACCTGACCGCCCATGCGCGCCATGGAGGCGAGGCCCTGGGAGAGCCAGGTGAACATGCCGCCGACACCGACGCCGGCGACCGCCTTCGAGCCGAGCATGCCGATCCAGGCCATATCTGTGATGTTGTACAGGGTGCCGATGAATGACGACGCCATGATCGGAAGCGCGAGCTTCACCAGCGTTTTCATGATCGGACCCTTCGTTAAATTACCAGTCATAGTGTGAATTCCTTTTTGTGTAGTTCGTGAAAAGTCACACGAAAACCGGGCGATGATGCAGGTGTCGCTCTCCATCCGGCTCGGTGTACTCTAAGCTAGTATACACGAAAATACGGTAAGGTCGAGGGGGTATTATTTCCACTTACGCTGCAGTACTTCACTCTTCAGGAACAGACGATATTTCGTGCCTCCTTTTATCGGGTGAAGCTTGCCTCTTCGGACGAGATCGTCGATGTTCTGCATCGAGCAGGAGAGTTCCTCAGCGGCTTCGGCAGAATCAATCACGCGTTCTTTCACGAAAGACCGGAACTCATCGAGCTCCAGCGGTACTTTTCGTCCCGATGCGTAGAGCCGGGCGCAGTCGATACATAGATTTTCTCCCCAACAGATGCCATGCCCATCGGTCTCGACATTTACCGTACGAAAGATATGATCGTTATGGATAACCGGGTAAAAACGCTTATCATCAGTGACTAATTGAGTCACAGCGTGTTTTCGCACACTTCCGTCCCGGAAGAAAACAAGCAGCTTCGTATCCGGCAGGGGGATGACATCCTCTACCTTCTGCTGGTTTCGCTTGATAAACTCCTTCGGAAGGTCTTTCTCAGAAATCGGAACCAGATAGTAGCTGTCCTGTGCACAGCGGCCATCCGTCATCGTCAGGAGCTTATACTCATCATACTCGTCGAGTCCATTGTCCCGTAAAATCATGCCGAGATTCTGTCGATCCGTCGGCACGATGCGCTGCTGTACCCATAACCTGCTCCAGTAGGCATTGACCGTTTTCTGTCCCCTCTTTAAGCAAGAAGACAGGAGAAGTGGCGTTTCCCACGGGTCCGCATCATCGGGGAGTTCGATATAAAAGCGCTTCTCCTTTTCGTAGTAAAAAAGATAAGCGACATCTTTCACTGTTGTATTTTCTTCATCTCTGATTGCAAAAATCTTCATAATAGAGCCACCTCTGCCAGATCATACTCCAGATTCTATCTTGTAAAGATGTCGGTATGATATTCTCTAATCCTGCAAGTAATGTACTGCGGTCACTTTCTTTTAACGCATTCAATGACGGAAGTTTTTCCTTCGGAATCAGATGCAGGTTTTCCTGTACGGAACGGGAGCCCACGAAACACTGTACCATTCGATCCTTCATCACATCAAATCTTTCGATATCCTCTTCCGTATAGCAGTTGAAAAGGAATGACAGGCCATGATCGAAAATGGGTGCCAGCCGAAGCGTTTTTTTCTGTGCATTGCGAAGCACTTCGATATTCGCTCCGTGGCGATCGCGATTTAAAATCAGAAAATCCACTACCAGCATTCTATAGATATATTCTGACCATCCATTGCGAATGCAGAATGCAAGTGGTGTTTCATTATTTACTCTTTCTGCCTGATAATATGCGTCAAGTGCGATTTTATGTTCTCCGCGCTTTTTAAAGTCTCTGGAGGCACAAAGGTACGTATCCATCGCCTGGCCGTCAACATCGATCTCTGCGTGAATCAAATCATAGTGGAGATGTTCGATGCCCAGAATATTCAGCAGACGGTCTACGATCAATTCATTTACACACTCGTGACCGATAATTCCACGCATACCATCATAGTTTGATAATTTATAGTATAGCTTTGGCTGCTGAAGATCATCCGTCGCCTTCAGGAACGAACCGGCGGTGCCGGAGGACGAGCGAATCAGAGACCAGGATAGATAACGCAGGTCCTGCTTTTCGTGGATAATCGTTGTACTCATGGCTGCTCCTCTCTATAGAATCAAGTTGGTTATCTTTATTTCTTTTATTATAACATATGCTTGATGTACATCAAGTAGCTCCTTGCGGGAATAGTCGACTCTTTATAACGAAGATTATGGAGTAAAAACATGAAACCGAAAGTTTTTATTTTATGTGTCAGATATTCGGACACCTGTTCGTATAATAGGTGAAGGCCTTTCAAAGTAATGTAACGAAATGAGGAAAATTCAATGCCGTATATGGATAGTCAGAATGCGGATCGTCTGGTAGGTACCTATGCCGATATGATTCTTCGCATCAGTTATATCTATCTGAAGAACACAGCGGATGCCGAAGATATCTGTCAGGATGTCTTCCTGAAACTCCTGAAAAATGAAATCGTGTTTGATTCACCTGGGCATGAAAAAGCCTGGATCATCCGGGCAACGATGAATGCCTGCAAGGATCTTCTCCGCACGAACTTCTGGAAACGTGTTGTAGATCTCGATGCATCTGCAGAGCTGGAAGCCCCGGCGGTGACGGAGTCTGCGCTGCTCGATGAAGTGATGAAGCTTCCGAAAAACTACCGCGCCAGCATCTACCTTTATTATTATGAAGGCTACACGGTGAAGGAAATCGCAGCGATGCTTGGAAAATCAGAGAATGCAATCTCGGCGTACCTGTCGCGCGGACGGAAGAAATTAAAACTGCAGCTACTCCCGTCAGGAGTTGAAAGGAGATCGGATTATGTCACAGATGTTTAATTCAGAGTTTCAGAAGTCCATGGATACACTTCATTTTTCCTCAGAAGCGAAAGAGCAGCTGCGTGCACGTCTCGTGCAGCAACTCTCGGCAAGTAAGAAAAGAGAGGTAAAAACGATGCATAAAACATATAGAAAAGGTCTGATCGTGGCGGCTGCCTGCCTGATGATCACTGGAGTGACGGCGGTCGCTTCGACCGTCATCACATCTTATCGCGGACGATCATCTGCTTTCATCGAGCTGCACACCGTCGATGAGATGAGTGCAGCACAGAAGAAAATTAAGGGCACGCGCACGATGTCGATGCCGGCATTCCCGGAAACACTGGGTGGTATTTACGTACTGAAGGGGGGAAATCTCGTCGACATGAGCGGTGAAGATGCAGACGGCGGTATTGTCGACAGCTGGCAGGAAATCTGTGGTCGCTATCAGGATACTTCGGGACGTGAAGTCGACCTCACCATGTCCTTCCACCCGATTGATGCCGGAGGTCGCACGGCGAGCGAGCAACGGGTACTTCAGGGCATAGCTGTCGACTACAATGCAGATGAGTATCTCATCCTGCCACCGTCCGATGAAGATCATCTCGATCCGGATATCGCTGCGCGAAAAGAAAGCGATGCGCACTTCTTCGTCAGCTATGGCAGCAGTCAGGCTGAAACGGTCTTCTATAAGCAGATTACCTTTATGCAGAACGGTATCAGCTATGACCTCATCACAAAAGCTGACCTCGGCGCGGACGAGATGTTCTCGATGGCAGATGAGCTGATTTCGCATGGTAAGTGAACTCGTCATATAGAGAAACAGGCATGCAAGATACATACAGCGTAACAGTTCAGCCGATGTGCCTTCTTCACTTCGGCTGATTTTTTTCGTGAATATGTCCTATGAATTTTTGCGATACTTCAGCGGGCAGGTTATTCTTTACAAACCCGGCGGTGTTCCCTTATCATATCTAGTAAATTCAGTTAAAAATGCGTTGTAGCAAGGCCAATCGGCCTTCGGTCTACCCGCTCAGAGAGCTGCCGGCTGGTGCGAGGCAGTGCGGTGTGCCGGATGTTTATCTCCTTGCGAGCAGCCGTGCCGAAAGAGGTGCCGGGGTGGTACCGTAGCAGAGTAGGTGCGGACGGCAGGCACCGTTATCAGGGCCAGCGGACTGTTGGGTCTGCACGAAGGGGTTGTCTATCAGAGACAGCAAAAAGAGTGGTACCGCGGAAGGTAAATCGTAACAGCTTTCGTCTCTTACAGGGTCTATGGACTTTGTGGGGGCGGAGGCTTTTCTTTTAACTTTCTCCCGGAAGCGGAGGAAGCGCATCCCCCACAGATTTCGAAACAGCGCATCGGTGGCGCTGGCGACGCCCAGTCGATCGAGCCCGAGCTGACGCGACAGAGAAGCCGATCGGCGATCGAGGTCGAGCAGCAGCGACGCAGCGCCACAGATGCAACACAGGAGAAAGGCAGGCACATACTATGGTGACACTGGACAAAATTTATCATGCAAGCTTCGTTTTAAAGGATGTGGCGCGGAAGACGGACCTCATCGCGGCACCTCGGCTCGTGTCGGACGCGCAGGTGTATCTCAAGACCGAGAACCTGCAGGTGACCGGCAGCTTCAAGGTACGCGGTGCCTACTATAAGATCAGTCAGCTGAGCGAGGAGGAGCGCAGTCACGGTATCGTGGCCTGCAGCGCCGGTAACCACGCGCAGGGCGTCGCGCTCGCAGCGACGAAGATGGGGATCAAGAGCGTCGTCTGCATGCCGGATGGTGCGCCGATCATGAAGGTCGAGAGCACGAAGCGTCTCGGCGCAGAGGTCTGCCTCGTGAAGGGCACCTACGATGATGCCCATGATAAGGCCGTCGAGCTCCAGGAGGAGACGGGTATGACCTTCATCCATCCGTACGACGACGATGCGGTCATCGCGGGCCAGGGCACGATCGGTCTCGAGATCCTCGACCAGCTCGAGGATGTGGACGCGGTGATCGTGCCGATCGGTGGCGGCGGACTGATCTCCGGTGTCGCCTTCGCGATCAAGAGTCTCCGTCCGGAGTGCAAGGTCTATGGTGTGCAGGCGGCCGGTGCGCCGAGCATGTTCAATGCTTACCGCGATCATCAGTGGGAGTCCCTCGACAGCGTTTCGACCTTTGCAGATGGTATCGCCGTGAAGAATCCGGGCGAGACCACCTTCCAGATGGTCGAGAAGTACGTGGACGACGTCGTGACCGTCAGCGAGGATGAGACCGCCGCTGCGATCCTCGCACTGATCGAGAATCAGAAGCTGATCGCCGAGGGCGCCGGTGCCGTGTCGGTCGCTGCCGCGATGTTCGGGAAGCTGCCGATCCAGGGCAAGAAGGTCGTGTGTCTCATCAGTGGCGGCAACATCGACGTGAACATCCTGTCCCGCGTCATCACCCGTGGTCTCGTCATGAGCGGTCGCAACGCGAACCTGATGATCGCGCTCGAGGATAAGCCGGGACAGCTTCAGCAGGTCAGCGAAATCGTTTCGAAGTGTGGTGCCAATGTCGTCTCCGTGCATCATGACCGCGGCGACACGAACATGGCGATCTCCAGCTGCTTCCTGAAGCTCGGCCTCGAGACCCGTGACCGGGAGCAGATCGAGGAGATCCGCGCGGCCCTCACGCAGGCCGGCTTCCGCCTGGTCACGGAGCGTGCCTGATCGAGGTCAATGCTTCCGACGGGACATCGTCACGATAGATAAGAAGCTCAGCGAAGGGCAGCAGCAGGGGGATCCTCCCGGCACAGCCCTTCATGGAAATAAGAGAAGGGAGTGGAGAAGGATGAATCTGCATTATATGAATCAGCGTTTAAGCAGTCTCGTGGTGTTCCGCGAGCTGCTGCAGGATCCGGTGATCGCGGCGTTTCAGCGGATGCTGGCGAGCGCGGAGCTGGACGACGGCGATGCCTTCGCCACGGCCTGTGCGGCGTTCGAGCACCGGCTGTTTGAGAAGACGGAGAACTGGACGGAGTACCTCAGCACCGCAGTGCTGGAGAGTGAGAACATCTGCGTGCGGCGACAGGCCCACGGCGAGCTCAGTGCCGTCCTCAGTGACAGTCTGCAGCGGGAGCTGGCACTGCTGAACGAGCTGTCTGCGCTGACCCTGGAAGAGCTGACGGCGGAGATGAGTGCCGCGCCGGACTACTTCGTCGCGTGGGTCACCGAGGCGGGCGCACTACCGGTGGAGTATGCGAAGCGCATGCAGGAGGTCAGCACGAGGGGCTACGGCATGTTCGCGCGGAACCACGTCTTCGTGGTGGAGGATGGCCGGCTGGTGCCGGTGAAGCATCCGGATCCGCAGCGGCTTTCCGAGCTGCCGGGCTACGAGAAGGAGCGTGAGAAGGTCATCGCGAACACCGAGGCGCTGCTGGATGGACGTCCGGCGAACAATGTGCTGCTGTACGGCGATGCGGGCACCGGCAAGTCGAGTGCCATCAAGGCAATCGCGAACGAGTATGCGGCGCGGGGACTGCGCCTCGTCGAGGTGAAGAAGAATCAGCTCTACCAGATCCCGGATCTCATGGATCAGCTCGCAGCGAACCCTCTGAAGTTCATCCTGTTCATCGATGACCTCAGCTTCACGACGAACGACGATAACTTCGCCGCACTGAAGGCCATCCTCGAGGGAAGTGTCGGCGGTCGCGCCGGCAACATCGCGGTTTACGCGACGAGCAACCGGCGGCATCTCATCAAGGAGACGCTCGAGGACCGGCAGGGTAGCGACATCCACGAAAGCGATACGCGTCAGGAGCTGATGAGCCTTGCGGCACGCTTCGGCCTCACGGTGACCTTCGGGCAGCCGGACAAGAGCCGCTTCGTGCAGATCGTCACGGACCTCGCCGCACAGTACGGCGTGGAGGACGATCCAGAGAAGCTGATCGTACGGGCGGAGGCCTTCGCGATCCGCGCCGGCGGACGAAGCCCACGTGTCGCGAAGCAGTTCATCGAGCTGTGTAAAGCCGGTGTGTTGAGCTGATGGAAGATGGTACCCTGGGAAGCTGCGGATCGAGCGGCGCAGGGTGTGCCGGATCAGGATATAGATAATCAGGAACCGCGAGGGAGCGGTGGAAGAGGAGGAAACAGTCCATGATTTTAAATGGCTCTCAGATATTTGTAGAAGTGCTGGTGGAGCAGGGCGTCGATACACTGTTCGGTTATCCAGGTGGTGCGGTGCTGAACCTCTACGATGAGCTGTACCGTAACCAGGATCGCATCCACCACATCATGACGGCGCACGAGCAGGGCGCGAGCCACGCGGCGGACGGCTATGCACGGGCGACCGGAAAGACGGGCGTCGTGCTGGCAACCAGCGGTCCGGGTGCGACGAACCTCGTCACCGGTATCGCGACGGCCTACATGGATAACGTGCCGATGGTCGCCTTTACGGGCAATGTCGGCACCGCGGTCTTAGGTCGCGATGCCTTCCAGGAGGCGTATATCGAGGGAATCACGATGCCGATCACGAAGCACAACTACACTGTGCGTCGGGTCGAGGACCTCGCGGATACGATGCGGGAGGCGTTCCGCATCGCGCAAAGTGGTCGTAAGGGACCGGTGCTCGTGGATATCCCGAAGGACATCACGGCGGCGAGCTGTGAGTTTACGCCGAAGAAGCCGGCGGAGATTCCGGTGAATACCGAGGTCGATGCAGAGAATCTCGCCCGGGCCGCGGAGCTCATCAACCAGGCGACGCGTCCGGTGGTCTACTTTGGTGGTGGTGTCGCGGTCAGCGAGGCGAGCTGTCAGGCACTGCGCGATCTCATCGCGAAGGCGGACATGCCGGCGACCTATACGCTGATGGCCGCGGGTGTCCTCAACTACGGGGACAAGCGAAACCTCGGTCTCATCGGTATGCATGGCACCTACACCGCGAACAAGGCGGTCGACCAGGCGGATCTCGTGCTCGCCGTCGGTGCCCGTTTCTCGGATCGTGTCGCACTGAACCCGGAGAAGTTCGCGGCTGGTGCGAAGATCGTGCAGATCGACATCGATGCCAGTGAGGTGGATAAGAACGTCCTCGTCGACGCTTCGGTGGTCGGCGATGCGGCGGTCGTGCTGCAGGCGCTGCTTCCGCTGGTCAATGCTGCCGACCATCCGGACTGGTTTACCCAGATCGCGGAGTGGCAGGCGGCCGACTATCAGCCGAAGGACAGCGAAACCGTTCTGAAGCCACATCAGATCATCCGTGAGACCTGCGAGATGACCGGGCCGGATACAACCTACGTCACCGATGTCGGTCAGCATCAGATGTGGGCGGCGCAGTACGTGCTTCATACGAAGCCACGCGGCTTCCTGACGAGTGGCGGTCTCGGCACCATGGGCTACGGCTACGGTGCGGCGATCGGTGCCCAGGTGGCGCTCGGAAATGGGCATCGCGTGATCCACTTCACGGGGGACGGTTCCTTCCATATGAATCTGAACGAGGCGTGTACGGCGGTGAGCTACGAGCTCCCGATCATCACGATCATCTTTAACAACCAGGTGCTCGGTATGGTGCGCCAGTGGCAGACGGCCTTCTACGGCAAGCGTTACTCGAGCACGGATCCGGAGCGGAAGACCGATTATGTGAAGCTCGCTGAGGGCTTCGGCGCGAAGGGCTACCGCTGCGAGACCATGGTGGAGTTCCGTGCCGCCCTGTCAGAAGCATTGACCAACGAAGGACCGAGCTGGATCGAGTGCCGCATCGATAAGGATGAGAAGGTGCTGCCGATGATTCCGCCGGGAGGCACGGTGCAGGATATCACCATGTCGGACGACGAAAGGGGGCAGGTATGATGGAAAACCAGTATAAGTATCCCCGCAGGGTCATCAGCATCCTGGCGGTGAACCGCTACGGTGTGCTGGCGAGAATCTCGAATATGTTTAACCGCCGGAGCTTCAACATCGACAGCATCACGACCTCGGAGACCATGGATCCAGGCATCGCGAACATCACGATCACGGTCCACGTCGACGAGCAGAAGCTGAAGCAGCTGCTCCTCCAGACACGGCGGCTCGAGGATGTGCGCGAGGTGTATGAGCTTGCGACGGCGAGTGTGCAGCGGGAGCTCCTGCTCATCAAGGTCCGTGCGGATAAGGATAATCTGCCGAGCCTCCGCGACATCGCCGGGGTCTATAAGGCGAAGATCATCGACCTCTCCCCGGACAGCCTCGTCATGGAGCTCACCGGTAAGCCGGAAAAGGTCGAGGGCTTCCTCAACATGATGCGGAACTACGAGGTGCTCGAGATGTGCCGGACCGGTATCACCGCCCTCGAGCGCGGCACCGATCACATCTTCGGAGACGAAGAGGAGTAGAAGTGCCTGCATCGATGGGCCGGCTTAGGCGCAGAAGCGCCGGAGCCGGGGATGAACGGCCTGGTGATGATCGAAAAGGTCGGAAGCTTTGGCCGAATAAACGTCAGTAAAAGCGGTCTTCGCGGCTTTTATGAATAAAAACTGTTAACCAGCATTTAGAACAGGAAAAGAGAAAAGGAGAAAAAGAAATGGCGATCAAGAAGTACTATGATTCAGATTGTAACCTCGGTGTACTGGATGGAAAGACCGTTGCGGTCATCGGCTTCGGCTCACAGGGCCATGCGCATTCCGAGAACCTCGCAGAGAGCGGTGTGAATGTCGTGGTCGGTCTTCGTAAGGGCTCGGGTCACTGGGAGAAGGCGGCGAAGTTCGCCGAGACCTGCCCGAACTTTCATGTGATGGAGGTCGAGGAGGCAGCCAAGGCCGGCGACATCGTTATGATGCTCGTGCCGGATGAGCTCTGCGCAGATATCTACAACAAGCAGGTCGCTCCGTACATGACCGAGGGCAAGACCCTGGCCTTCGCGCACGGCTTCAACATCCACTTCAAGACCATCGTGCCGCCGAAGAACGTCGACGTCATCATGATCGCACCGAAGGGACCTGGTCACACCGTTCGCAGCCAGTATGTCGAGGGGAAGGGCGTTCCGAGCCTGATCTGCATCGAGCAGGATTTCACCGGCAAGGCGAAGGACACTGCACTTGCATACGCTTCCGGTATCGGCGCTGGTCGTGCGGGTATCCTCGAGACCACCTTCAAGGAGGAGACCGAGACGGATCTCTTCGGCGAGCAGGCGGTTCTCTGTGGTGGTGTCTGTGAGCTCATCCACGCGGGCTTCGATACACTCGTTGAGGCAGGCTATGCGCCGGAGATGGCGTACTTCGAGACCTGCCATGAGATGAAGCTGATCGTGGACCTCATCAACGAGGGCGGCTTCTCCAAGATGCGTTACTCCATCTCCAACACCGCAGAGTACGGCGACTACCGCACCGGCAAGCGTCTCATCACCGAGGAGACCCGTAAGGAGATGAAGAAGGTCCTCACGGAGATCCAGGATGGTACCTTCGCAAGTGAGTTCCTCACGGAGATGAATCCGAACGGCGGCCGCAAGGTACACTTCCTTGCAAAGCGTCGTATGGAAGCAGATCTTCTCATCGAGAAGGTCGGCGCAGAGCTCCGTCAGATGATGAGCTGGCTGAAGAAATAAATAACATATCGACGGCCCCTCCGTGAACGGCCTCCTGCTACACAGTACGTCTGTAGGAGGCTGTCCTCGGAGGGGCCGTTTCGTTATCTCTTTCGGTAGGCCCGCGGGGTCATCTGGAAGCGGGCCTTGAAGGCGCGGTTGAAGTAGGAGAGGTTTGCGAAGCCGGACGCGGTCGCGATGGCGAGGATGCTGTCGTCGGTGGTGCGGAGGGCGTCGGCGGCGAGGTTCAGGCGGTAGTCGTTCAGGAAGGCGATGAAGCTCTGACCGGTCATCTGCCGGAACCAGCGCATGAAGTGGCTGCTGCTGAAGGAGCAGACCGCGGCGGCGTCCTCGACACGCAGGGCTTCGGTGTAGTGGGCTGCGAGCCACTGCAGGATCGTCTTTAAGCGCAGGGTGTCGGCGGTCTCTGCCGGGAGCCTGGTTTGCTCCTCCCGGATCAGGATAGCGAGGAAGTGGAGAAGATCCGCCTTGATGATGAGCTCGTAGCCGCTGAAGCGGGTGCGGTTCACCTCCTCGATTTCGCGTAGGCAGGCTGCAGCGCTCCGGTAAGAGGGATCCCCCTTCGCGAGATGCGCTGGAAGCGGCAGGCGACCGCTCTCGAGCGGCAGCAGGTACTTCTCCGCACAGAGATCATCTGTACCGCCGAGAAGCTCGAGATCGAAGATGATATTTTCGTACTCCATCGTCTGGTCGCCAGCCTGGCGAAGCGCATGCAGCGTCCCTGGCACGAACACGAAGATGTCCCCCATCTGCGCCGGAAAGCTCGCCGTACCGACCTGGATGATCCCCTCGCCCCGCTTCACAAACACCAGCTCCATATTCTCGTGCCAGTGCAGCGCTACCTGCGGAAAATCCCCCGGGATCGTGCAAGGATAGATATTAAACGGAAAACGCAGCGCACCATGCTGCTTCGTCTCCTGAAGGGATGCCTGATTTTTCATTGTTTACTCCTTTTATAATACCATGCCGGTCCTCCGGGGTTTCTGCCTGTATGATAGAATCGTACCATAATCTGAGCAGATTGAGCAAGATGATGATCGTTTTATGTGATATATCTTGAGACAGACAGAACTGATATCCGCTTAAAGGAGGATCTTATGAATATTACAGAGACGTTAGAGAAGTTGAGTGGCAAGTCGCTCGTGGACTGCAGTGATCAGGAGCTGTATCTCGCGCTGCTGGAGCTGGTGCGGACGAAGAGTGCGGAGCGTGTAAAGCCGGTGCATGGCCGAAAGCTCTACTATATCAGTGCGGAGTTCCTGATCGGAAAGCTCCTGTCAAACAACCTGATCAACCTCGGGCTGTATGATGAGGTACGTGACGCGCTGGCAGCCGCAGGGAAGAAGCTGTCCGACATCGAGGAGGTCGAGCCGGAGCCTTCCCTCGGTAACGGCGGCCTCGGCCGTCTCGCTGCCTGCTTCCTGGATTCGCTGGCGACACTGAACCTGCCGGGCGACGGGATCGGCCTTCGGTACCACTTCGGACTGTTCCACCAGTCCTTCGAGAACGATATCCAGAACGAGAAACCGGATCCATGGCTGACTGCGCACAGCTGGGCGGAGAAGACCGACGTGACCTACCCGGTGGAACTCGCGGGGAAGTCCTATACCGCACGCCTCTATAAGCTCGCCGTGACCGGCTACGAGGGCCGCACGAACACACTGAACCTCTTCGACCTCGATACCATCGACGAGAGGATCGTCCATGACGGCATCGCCTTCGATAAGACCGCCATCGATAAGAACCTGACGCTGTTCCTCTATCCGGACGATTCCGACGAGGCCGGCCGTCGCCTCCGTATCTACCAGCAGTATCTGATGGTGTCCGCCGGCGCGCAGCTGATCCTCGCGGAGTGTGCGGCCCGTGGCTGTGACTACCATGATCTCGCGGACTACGCGGCGATCCAGATCAACGACACGCACCCGAGTATGGTCATCCCGGAGCTCATCCGCCTGCTCGGCGAGCATGGCATCGATTTCGAGGAAGCCGTGGAGATCGTCACCAAGACCTGCGCCTACACGAACCACACGATCCTCGCAGAGGCCCTCGAGAAGTGGCCGCGCGCGTACCTCGACGCGGTCGTTCCGCAGCTGATGCCGATCATCGAGAAGCTGGATGCGCTGGCACGGACCCGCTCGGAGGATGCGTCGCTCGCGATCATCGACGCGGACGATGTCGTCCACATGGCACATATGGACATCCACTTCACGCATTCCACGAACGGTGTCGCAGCGCTGCATACGGAGATCCTGAAGAACACCGAGCTCCATAACTTCTACGAGCTCTACCCAGAGAAGTTTAATAATAAGACAAACGGCATCACCTTCCGCCGCTGGCTGCTGGAGTGCGATCCGCGCCTCACTGCGGTGCTGGAGAAGCACATCGGCACGGGCTTCCGCAAGGATGCGTCCGAGCTCGAGAAGCTGCTGCACTTCGCAGATGACGCAGCGGTGCTCGAGGAGCTCCGCGAAGTGAAGACAGAAAATAAGGAAGCATTGGCCGACTGGCTTCGCCGGACCCAGGGCGTGACGGTGAACACGGGCGCGATGTTCGACATCCAGTCGAAGCGTCTCCACGAGTACAAGCGGCAGCAGCTGAACCTGCTCTACCTCATCCACCAGTACCACGAGATCAAGGCGGGGCATCTGCCGGCGACCCCGCTCGTCAGCATCTTCGGCGCGAAGGCGGCTCCGGCCTACATCATCGCGAAGGACATCATCCATGCGCTGCTCGTGCTGTCGAAGGTGATCGCGGCAGATCCGGTCGTGTCGAAGTGGCTGCAGCTCGTCTTCGTCGAGAACTACAACGTGACCGCGGCGGAGAAGCTGATTCCAGCCTGCGATCTCTCGGAGCAGATCAGTCTCGCGTCGAAGGAGGCCTCCGGCACTGGCAATATGAAGTTTATGCTGAACGGTGCGCTCACGCTCGGTACGATGGACGGTGCGAACGTCGAGATCGCGCAGCAGGTGGGCGAGGACAATGTCTACATCTTCGGCCAGACCTCTGATCAGGTCATCCACCGCTACGCTGCAGGGGACTACATCGCAGAGCAGTGGTATGAGGGCGATCCGAACCTCCGCCGGGCGATCGATTTCCTGACCGGCCCGGAGATGCTGGCAACTGGCCATGCAGGAAACCTCTGCCGTCTGCACGACGAGCTCATCCATAAGGACTGGTTCCAGACGCTTCCGGATTTCAATGCTTACATCGTGCGCAAGAACCAGGCGCTCAGCGACTACGCCTGCGATCCGCAGGGCTGGCGCCGCAAGTGCCTCGTGAACATCGCGAAGGCCGGCCTGTTCTCCTCGGACCGGACCATCGCGGAGTACGATCGCGACATCTGGCAGCTCGGAAAGTGACAGGATAGTGCAAAATGGCAGTGGCCTTTCGGGGCCACTGCCATTTTAAAGTAACAGTTCAGCCGGGGTAACTTCTTCACCCCGGCTGGACTATTACGAGATGTTTATGCCGAGCGTCTCTTTTGTTTGTTTGCCCACCCAATTCGACGTTTTTTATCTATTTACTTATCGGACCCGCCCGTGCAAACAAACAAAAATCGACGCCCTTACATCCTGACCGGGGTGAAATCTGATAAAAGCCTGGTGATTGGAGTTTTAAATAGGCGGCATGCGGATCACTGGTCATGACGGTTTTCAAAATTTTCACAAAAACCGTTTATAGCATTCTTGCGCCATTAGGTTTTTTAATCTTTGTTACAAACAAGAGATTTTTGAGCTGAGCGCCATTAGATGATTTTCGCAAAGGAAGGATTTCAAAGAGCGATACCATTATATTTTTTGGAGTTTGTAACAAACGGGTCGTTTTCAAGATTCATGCCATTAAGTGACTTTTACAAATCATAAATTTCAGTGATC